>CAILKC010000305.1 GCA_903834675.1 uncultured Victivallales bacterium
AGATGCGGTGGGCTCCACCGACGCGCGCCGCCGCTCAGACGGCACCCTTGCACCAGTCCAGGAAGGCGGGCTGGAACCAGGCCGCGGGCTCGGCAGTGAGGATCTCGAGAGTCACGTCCACCAAGGGCCGCGTACGCAGAGCGCGCAGGGTCGCCGAGCCGATATGGCCATAGCGCAGCAGGCCGCGTTCGGCGAGTCGAGCCTCCATCTTCTCACTGTCGTAGAAGGGCCAGATGCCCTGCCGGTCCATCAGGGTCAGTCCATCGCGCAGCGCTTGCCGCCTGGCTTCGGGAGCTTGCCGGATGACACGTGCGGCATAGCGCGACTCGATGTAGTGCTTCATGGTGCAGACGCGCATAGTCACGCCGATGAAGCAGTAGAGCGCATCCCCCTGGTACAGGCGCCCCCAAGGGCTGGCATCGGCAAAGGCCTTGTAGTTCCAGGGCGAGGGGGATTCGCCCCCTTCCCCGTGCTGGGCGGTCAAGGCCTCGGCGCCAGGGCCAATGGCGCTGACCGAGTGGGAGAAGTGATTGCTGCGCAGGCTGCGCGGGTCGGTGCGCATGGCCTCGGAAAGAGCCCCGACGTAGGAGGGCGAGTTCTTGAGGTCGAAATCCTCTGGGCGCCGGGGTGGATCGGCGGGGCAGAACCAGAGGGTAGGCATGGCCACGGTGCCGCCGGGCGCCACGGCGTGGAGTGCCCCATCGATGACGGTGCTGGGGCCGTCCACGACGCGGCCCATGCTGCTGAGCGAGCCGTGGTAGAGGAGCAGGTCTCCGGCTCTCGCCCCCACGGACACGAAAGCACGGCTGACGTGCTCAGCGGTGACCTGGATCTCCGGATCGCCTTTTTCGGGTATCATCGCATCGTCTCCGTCAATCCTGTGGCACTGAGACTAGGAGCAGCACCGAGCGGACGTCCCCATTGGCCCGCGACTCGGACGAGTTTAGCGTGCCGGTGACGGGCGTCAAGGTGGCGCTGACCGGAACGCCACGGTACAGTCGGGCCCGGACGGCTGGGTCTGCCGCCGCAGGAACCCTCGGCTATGGCATCGCTGAAGCACCGCGTCACATTCTACAACACCCTGGCCACGCTGGAAGAGGCGGGGGTGCCGCCGTTGCGCGGCTTGCAGCAGCGCATGCCAGGAGCCTTTCAGCGGGGGGCGCGAGAGCTGTTGGTGCGGTTGAAGCAGGGCCTGACGATCAGCCAGGCTATGGCGCGTGATCCGGGGTTGTTCTCGAGCCTTGAAGTGAGCCTGGTGCTGGTGGGCGAGACGACGGGACGGCGCGACGTCGTCTACGCGGCACTGCGGGACTGGTTCCAGTTGGTGGGGCGGCTGCGGGCGCGGGTCATTTCGGCGCTGCTCTATCCGGCGTTCGTGTATCATGCGGCCGCGCTGCTGATCCCTTTGATCTCGATCTTCGCCGAGGGGGCGAGCCTGCCAGAGGCGGCCACCCGAGCGGGGCTGATGCTGGCGGCGCCGTGGGTCTGCTGGTTGGCGGTGCGGGCCCTGGCGCCGGGGCTGGCCGGGGCTCCGGGGGTGGGGCGAATACTGCTGGCGGTACCGGTGCTGGGCGGGTTGCTTTTCCGGCTTGACTGTACCCGCTTCTTTACTGCCCTGGGGCTCTGCCTGCGCGCCGGGGTCGGCATGGCTGCGGGCGTCGAGATCGCGGCTGCGACCTGCCGGAACACCGCGATGCGGCAACGTTTTGCGGCGATAGCGCGGGTGATGGCAGCCGAGGGGTGCAGCTTTACGGTGGCCCTTGAGCGGGTACTGCTGGCGCTGGACCGAGACACGATGATCATGGAGCTGATGCGCACCGGCGAGGAAGCCGGCAAGACCGATGAAGCTGCCGAGCGGGTTGCGAAGGTGTGCCGTGAGGAGGCCGAAGCACGACTGAACCAGATTACCGTGCTTGCGCCGAACCTCGCCTATCTCTGCCTGGCGGCCTACATCGGCTATAAGATCGTGTCTTTCTACAGCCTGCACTACGCGCCGGTTATGCAGGAGCTGCTGGAGTGAGAACACCTGCGGCAGAGCCCCTCGGGAATCGTCTGGAGGCCCGCTCCCGGACCCCTGGAATCTACCTGCTGACCGTACGACTGCCGCAGGCAGCGTCGTGGCGCCAGGGCAACGCTCAGGCAGAGCTGCGAGCCGGTTGGTACGTCTACACAGGCAGTGCCATGGGGGGCCTCGCGGGTCGGCTGGGCCGACATCTGCGGACCTCAAGCGTGCGGCACTGGCACGTGGATCACCTCCTGAACGCAGGCCGGGTGGTGGATGTGCAGGCGCTTCCTGGTCATGAGCGGGCCGAGGAATGCCGGTTGGCGGCAAGGGTCCGCGCTTGGCGCGGTGCCGAACCGGTGCCGGGGTTTGGAGCGGGAGACTGCCGTTGCGGCTCGCACCTGTGTCGCTTCGACCGCCGTCCAGGAAGCTCAGCGCGCGCCGAGGCCGTGATCGAGCGCCTGCCGGGCTTGTTGGGGGCGCTGTCCGAGCTCTATGTGGACTACACGGCTCAGGGTCGTGATCCCTTCCGCACGCTGGTCACCTGTGCGCTGTCCCTGCGCACGCGCGATCCGGTCACTGCGGTCGCCGCCGAGCGGCTCTTGGCACGCTGGCAGAGCCCCGCGGATCTGGCGCAGGCGGCCGTGGGCGAAGTGGCGGACTGTATCCGTTCCGTGGGGATGTACCGCCAGAAGGCCCAGCGCCTGGTGGAATTGTCCGGTCAGCTCGAGGCGGAGCACGGCGGCAGAGTGCCAGACGACCTCGACAAACTGCTGGCCCTCTCCGGCGTTGGGCGTAAGACGGCGAACCTGGTGCTGTCGTTCGCCTTCCAGCGGGAGGCCATCTGCGTGGACACACATGTGCATCGTCTGTGCAACCGCTGGGGGCTGGTTCGCACCGCGACGCCGACGGCGACGGAGGCTGAGCTGGGCGCGGTGTTGCCGCGGGCGTACTGGGGACGTCTTAACCCCTATCTTGTGCAGCACGGTCAGCAGGTGTGCCTGCCCCGCCGACCACGATGCAGCCGCTGTCCGCTGGCCCTCGTCGGCTGTGGCTATGCCGCGCTCCGGGCCGAGCGTGGGTTGCTGGGCGGGATGCAGGGCGCGCCGCCGCACCCTTGCCTGGGAGATGAACTGCCGGCGGCCTGACCCTGGCCGCCGCGCTCCCCGGCCAGGGCGGCGTCGAGAGCCGAAGCGGCTTCGTGTGGAGTCAGGTTCCTGCAGGACCTCGAGGTCAGGGCTAAGGTTGGCGAGGCCCTGTAAAAGCCTCAAGCAGCACGGAGCGGCCCTTCCATGCATCAATACAGAGCGTTAGCACGGAGATAGCACGGGCGTGGACCCTTTCCAGGACACAGAGGTCGAGCAGGCAAGGCAGAACGGCGGCGTGGTGGCGCTCGGCGGCGGGCGGCGGGTGTTGCTGCCGCGGGTCTTCGGGTTCTGCGGCGGCGTGGTCCATGCGTTGGCGCAACTGCGGCGTTGCCTGGATGCGGCGACCGGGCGGCCGGTACGTCTCCTGGGGCCGGTGATTCACAACGACACGGTGAACGACCACTTTCGCCGACAGGGCGCGAGCATCATGGCCGAAGCGGACATTCCGGAGTTTCTGCGTCTGGGCAGCCGGGACGACGTCGTGGTCATTCCCGCTTTCGGCCTGCCGATTGAGCTGGAACGGCTGGTGCGGCAGAAGTATCCGGTTGCTCAGATCGTCGACACGACCTGCCGCGACGTGCGGGCCGTCTGGAAGTTCATGGAGTCGCTGCCGGGTCAGGACTGGACCATTCTGGTGCATGGTAAAGCGGATCATCCCGAGACGAGGGCGACGTTGTCGCGGGCGCTGCTACGTGCCTCGCGAGTGGTGGTCGTGCCCACGGTGGCCTGGGGTGAGAGGGTGTGTCGGGCCGTGCGGAGTGGCTCCTGGGAGGATTATCCACTGGGCCTGGTCCATGAGGAAGGTGCCGCGCCGACGGCGGCCGGACCGGTGGCGCTGGTCAACCAGACCACCATGTTGCACGGCGAAACCTTGGCGCTGGGGGCGGGGGTCCAGGAGGCGTGCCTTCAGGCGGGTCGCCACGGTCGACTGGCGGATACGGTGTGCCGGGCCAGCCAGGATAGGCAGGATGCAGCCCTGGAGGTCTGCCGGCAGGCTCCAGACGTGGTGCTGGTGGTGGGCGGCTTCGGCAGCAGCAACACCGCACAGCTCTATCGCTTGGCGAGCGCCAGCGGTTCGGCCTACCTGGTGCAGGATGTCGCGGCGCTGGAAGTGGAGCGGATCAGGCACTGGGTCCCGGACTCAGGCCAGAGGTGCGCCAGCCCCTGGCTGCCAGAGGGCTGGACTACGGTAGGGATTCTCGCGGGTGCGTCGTGCCCGGCGACAGACATCGGCAACGTCATCCGCTGGTTTCAGCGGCACGAAGCGACAGCAGCAAAGGCCAAGGTGAAAGACGGGCGCGCTAGCAACGACCCGGGATGAACTCCCCCGCGAGGTAGACGGAAGAGTGGCGGGAGCGACGAGACTCGAACTCGCGACCTCCGACGTGACAGGCCGGCGCTCTAACCAATTGAGCTACGCCCCCGCATGGCATACCGTCTGGCAGCATGAAAACAGAGAATGGCGGGAGCGACGAGACTCGAACTCGCGACCTCCGACGTGACAGGCCGGCGCTCTAACCAATTGAGCTACGCCCCCGCAGTTTTCCGTTTTCAACAGAAGCGTTATCTTAGCGTGTAGCATGGGCATTTCAAGAAGTACGTACCGCAAAAAGCGGACCCCGGCCGTTGCGGGTGGGTTAGAGTAGTCCGGCAAGCAGCTCCCGCGACCGCAGGAATTTGAGCGTCGGGAAGGAAGGCACATCGTGAACGACTGGGCACCGGCGGTAAGGCTCTTGACCCGTTTCCGGTCAGAGGGGACGGGTACGTGGGGCGGGGGGGTCCTGCCATGGTTCGCGGCCGTGGGGGCAGGGACGGGACTGGCGGCGTGGATACTGGTGTGCGTGTGCGTGTGGTTCGGCGGGCTAAGCGCGGGCGCCGTGCTGGCGGCCCTGGTGGTGTTCGCCTTCGAGGGCTGGGTGACCGGGGGACGCCGCTACGGGGCGGCCGTGCGTCTTCTGGAGAGTCTTCCGGATGGCTCAGGCGGGCCGGAAACGAGTGCCTATGTGCGCTTGGCGGCATTTCAGGGGCTGATCGTGATGAAGCTCGTGTGCTACGGCGTGCTGGCCGCCACGGGCCATGGCGCCTGGCTGGTGGTGACGGGTACGGTGAGCGCGGCCGCCGCGGCGCATGGGCTCGGTGAGGAGCACTCGAGCGAAGCTGACGCGAGTGACCTCTGGCGAGAGTGGGGACATTGGATTGTGGCGTGTGCGGTCGCAGCTGTGGCTGGACGGCTGGCGAACTCGCTACTGCCAGCGCTGTTTTCGCTGCTGGTATGCCTGCTGCTGCCTGGTGTGCTGACCCCCCTGCTGGGCGCGGAGAGTCGAGAGCCGGGCTCGTTGGCCTGGTTGAGCCTCGCCGAGGCACTGGCGCTGGTGGTTCTCGGTATCGGTACGCTGGCCGCGTTGGCGACCTGACTATTTTCATGAGGTGCGAGGATGGCAGTCACGGTAAGATTCCGCATGCGTCCGGGTGATGAGGACTTGGCGCCAAACAAGGCGCATGCCGACGATGCCGCCTACGACCTGCGGGCGCGCGAAGACGCCGTGCTGCCGGCCGGGGCTGTCCGCCTGGTGCCCACGGGATTGTTCCTCGAATTGCCCAGTGCTCATGAGGCACAGGTCAGGCCGCGCAGTGGCTTGGCGCTGAAGCGATCGATCACGGTGCTGAACTCTCCTGGCACCATTGATGCGGGTTACCGGGGCGAGGTGGGAGTCATCCTCTTCAACGCTGGCGGCGAGGAATTCCGCCTCGCGCGGGGCGACCGGATTGCGCAGATGGTGATCCAGAAGCTGCCCGAGGTCGAGCTGGTGCAGGTGGACGAACTGACCCTGAGCAACCGCGGCGCCGGTGGCTTCGGGAGTACGGGCACGAAGTGAACTCGGCCCGTCCCTGGGGGCCGGTAGAGTAGGGTTGGTAGAGGCGCTGGCAGAGCCTGCCGAACGCCGCGCGCGGTTCGGCCCTTGTGCCGCGCCAGCGGCCGTGCCCGAGATCCCGGAACGAGACTTTCAGAGCTTGCCGAGGCGCTTTAACACCTGCAGAATGTCGTCGTCTGTGCCCCGCTGTTTGACCGCGCGCTTGGCCTCCCGCTCCAGGTTGACGTCGAGCTTCGGGAGATCGACGTACTGCTCGAGCGACTTGCGGACCTTCACTTGCGCATGCTGCTCATTGCGTTTGTTGAAGTCAGCCAGCAGTTCGGCCGGTTTGCGCGAATACAACAGCGCCACCGTGATGAACGGCTGCGTCCGCTCTGGATTCTCCACCACGCTGTACACCGGCGCCACATTCAGGTCGTTGAAGTACTGCAACACATCGTAGAATACGGTCGGGTCGCCACCTTCGGGGACCTCGACCAGGAAAAGAGCCTCGATCGGCGCCTCGGGCGCCAGCAACAAGGGGTTGATGTTGGCGTCCAACTGCTTCTCGAAGGGCTGCGCCGGGTCGTAATCGAAGTAGGTAAAGTGGTTAAAGTACGGCCGCGCGGTGAAAAGCCCGAAGTCCTCGGGGTCGATGTGACCATCCAGCAAGCGCAGCGTGTCATTCTTGTCGGGAATCGCCAGGAACACGCGCAAAGAATCGACGATCATGACGTTGAACGCTTCTTCAGAAAGCCGCGACTCGAACTTCACGCGGTTGCTGAACAGCAGGATGTTGCCGGTGTTGCCACTGTCGATCGCTTCCGACAGCGGGCCACGCAAGAAGTCGATGGTGTTGCGGACGAATTCGGCCGGCTCAAGCTCGGCGTACGGCAGGATCAGCCCGAACGAGGTTTTCTCGGCCTCGGGAATGCTCTCGCGACGCGCCAGATCCTGCAACAAGCCGGTGGTGATGCCATTGCCCGTACCGCCGCCAGTGCTGCTGAAGACCATGCTACCGCGGGCCATCTCCTGCAGGTCCCGGCGCACGGACAAGTAGGCGTCATGCCCGATCGCCGGATTCTTGCGTGAGCCGCGGAACTGGCCGTGCTGGTCGTGAACCACCGCCAGAACCCGCCGTCCCGCCACCGGGATCTTAGTCAATTCCGTCTCGGAGACATTGATGATCGTCGCCTCGGCGTCAAGCTTGCTGGCGACCTTGGTTCCCGCGCCGCCGATTCCGATAATCATGTCACGAGCCCTCCAGAAATGCCGATGGCCTGGGAGTGTACCTCTGACGGAGCACAAGCGCTTCAAGAGCCTTGGCACCGTGGCGGGTGATGTAGAGATTGCGGCGATTCCCTTCGCCGCGCAGGGAAACGAAGCGCAACGCGCCCAGCGCCTCGACCGCCGCTACGGCAGTCTGCTTGGTCCGGGTGATCGAACAGCGCTTGAGGTCGTCAAAACAGTTGGTGATGTTGTACTTGGCCTGGCGACCCTCAGACTGGGCCGCCCAATAGAGCACCAGGAAGTGGGCTTCCGAGAGGTTCGCAACCTGTTCTTCGAAAAGTTCTTCCTTCATGAGACTCCTGGCGCTGCATCGCCGACTTCGTACCTCACTATACTATAGTTCACCATTGATGCAACCGCTGCGCTGACGGGTCAGGCCGCAAGGCGGCTTCAAGCAAGAGAAGCCGGCTCGATCTGACAGGCATCTGCCGTGACTTCAGTTGCCTTTTCAGAAGCCCGCGACGCGCCCGGCGATCCTGAAGCAGCGTCGTCTTCAAGACTGAAGATAACCCCCAGCGCTAAAGAGAAGTAGACTATAAGCTAGTGCAGTAAGGTTAAGTAGTTTGAAGTACAGTACCGACTAGTAGCGTATACTGTAGTAGCGTAAGGTGAGAGGGATGGGCGTAACCACCAGCAGCACAGGGAAATGAGTACCTCACGGTGGATCCTACAGCCCGGGCTCACTTAGCCGCGCCGAGGCGTTCTGGGGTCCACAAGCGGCCACAGGTCGCGAAGGCGCCCGCAAGCCGAGGGCTCTGCGAGAGCTTCCGCGGTACATGGGGGTCTTGCAGAGACGGCGGGTACCGCGAACCCGCCCGAAACGGGCCGGGCATCGCGGGCTCCAGGGCCAGACGCGGGGTTCTGCACGCGCCTCTCCATAGTGGAAGGCGCGCGCCTGGGGTGGGGTGGCAAATCCGCGCCGGAGCGAGCTCCCCGGGCCATGGGGACCGATCCGCTTAGAGAAGCGCCTGGGTTGTGATCAAACCACGCTGTCGAGTTCCTCGGCCAGGAGGCGCCGCAGGTAGTCTCCGTAGTCGGAGCGCGGCGCCTTGGTGGCCAGGACGGTAAAGGCGTCCAGGCTGATAAAACCACGGCGGAAGGCGATCTCTTCGGGGCAGGAGATCTTGAAGCCCTGCCTGGCTTCTATAGCATGGATGAACATACTGGCGTCGAGCAGCGCCTGGGGAGTGCCCGTATCGAGCCAGGCGATGCCGCGACCGAGTCGCGTCACGCTGAGTCGGCCTTCCGTGAGGTAGCAACGGTTCAGGTCGGTGATCTCGAGTTCGCCCCTGGCCGAGGGTTTCAGGTTCTTGGTCTTGGGGACCACATCGGGGCCATAGAGATAAAGACCTGGGACCGCATAGTGGCTCTTGGGCTGCGCCGGCTTCTCCTCAAGGCTGAGGACGTGGCCGTCGCGGTCAAACTCGACCACGCCATAGCGTTCCGGGTCACTGACCGGATAGCCAAAAACGAGAGCCCCGCCGCGGAAATCGCGCACGATCTCATCCAGGTTAATGCGACCGTAGAAGAGGTTGTCGCCCAGGATCAGCGCGACGCTGTCACCGCCGATGAAACTTTCTGCCAGCAGGAAGGCTTGGGCAATGCCTTCAGGACGAGGCTGGATCTGGTAGGTCAGAGACAGGCCCCAGGCGCTGCCATCCCCGAGCAGATCGCGGAAGCGCGGCACGTCGCCGGGGGTGCTGATGATGAGGATGTCACGCAGGCCCGCCAGCATCAGCGTCGACAGCGGGTAGTAGATCATGGGCTTGTCGTAGACGGGCTGCAACTGCTTGCTGGCCACCTGGGTCATGGGGTAGAGGCGCGTGCCGGAGCCGCCGGCGAGGATGATGCCTTTCATGGGGGCCAAACCTCCATCGTGTTTCACGGCGTTCCGCAGGACGCCTGGGCGGTCAGGTACTCAGGCTGTATCGCGTTCTTCCGACCTGCCTCTGGCTCCCCAGACGGCCTAGGTCACCAGCCAGCGGTCGACCAGGTCACCGGCCGCCTCGGGCAGGATGCCAGCACTGCGGGCCAGCTCGAGGACGGTATAGCGTTCACGCACCTCGTGGGCATGGAGCACGGCGGCGATAAAGTGTTCACGGCTGACACCGATATCGGCCAGCCGGTGGGCAGCTCCAGCGCGCCGGAGGACCTCCTTGATGAGCTGGGGCGGCCGGTACAGTACCGAGAGGGCAGAACGGAGCTCCTCCCAGCGTCCCGGAGTCTGCCGGAGCAAGTGGGCGGCCTGCTCCTGGCGTTGCCGCTTGAGCGCATGCTTTTCCTCGACCACGTCGGCAAAGCGTTGCCAGAAGGCGGGGTCGGTGCGGGTGACCCCGGAGCGAATGGTGCGCGGGGTGTGTCCAAAGAGTTCCTCGTAGAGGGCAGCGCAGAAGATGGTAGCGACGCCGACCTGTCGGCCATGGAGGTCATGGTGGCTGCCGTCCCGCGCGGCCATCATATCGAGAGTGTGGCTGATGAGGTGTTCGCCGCCCGAGGCCGGCGACGAGGTCCCCGCCATCGTCATACTAAACCCGGTCAGGATGATCGCCTCGAAGAGGGCAGCGATACCGGCAGTCGTGCGCGCCGCGATCTGCTCTGGAGCCGCCATATAAGCGGGCTCGATATCACGGATCAGGTCGGCGCAGACCGGGCAGTAGTACTCGTTGAAGAGGATTCGGTTGAGCATCCAGTCGGCCGTGCTCACGGGTTTGGCCAGGACATCACCCAGGCCAGCGGCCGTCATCTCAGCCGGGGCCGCTTGCAGGATCTGCGGGGTGGTCACCACCGCCACCGCTTCGCGTCCGTGGAGCAGGCACTTCACGCCCTTGACGGTGGGCGCGATGTTGGCCGAGGTATAGCCGTTCATGCTAGCGGCGGTAGGGACCACCACGTAGGGGCGTCCCGCGTCGGCCGCGATCCACTTCACCAAGTCATTCACCACCCCAGCGCCGACGGCCACAAGCAGGCCCTTGGCGGGGAGGCGGGGACGCAAGGCGTCGCGGGTCAGATCGTCACAGATCGGATCGCCGCCGCCGACCGGGTCCGGGATCAGCACTTCGGTAGGCTCGACGCCGGCGCTGGCGAAGGCATTGAGTACGGCGGTTCCCGCCACGGCGCGAGTGCGGGCATCATGGACGACGATAGCCTGGCGGTCAAGGCCCAGTCTGACAATCAGGTCGGGCAGGTCGCCGATGGCTGTCGGCGCCAGCCTCACCTCGCGGACTCCGACCTGATGGCGTCGGCCACAGGCGGAGCAGTCCATCGCGGTGCCCACATACTGCGCTACGGTCTTCATGTCTCCAGTCCATCCTGAGCCGCACGTGGTCTCTGGTCCAGGCCACGGTGCGGCTGGCAAAGCCGTAGCCGCCCGCTACTGTTACCCCGAAACGGCCGACTGCCAGTCGTGCTGCCTCAGCCCGGAGTAAGACCATGAAACGCCTGTCCGTGCTCGCTGTCTGTTTGTGTCTGTGGATGACCAGCGTGGCCTGGATCGACTACGAAGACAAGGTGGTTCGGAAGGAGCCGGTCTTCGGCAAGGAGTTCCAGGGGTTCGCGCTGCTCTTGAGCACGGAGAGGGTGGAGTTCGAGCAGGAGAGTCGCGAGCTTATCCACGTGGTGCTGCGCAACAGCACGGACGCCTTGAGCGTGGTGCCGGAGCCAGGCGGAAAACGCGACTGTGGCCTGCTGATCATCCTGGCGGACAAGGGCGGCGGCACCAGCCTGGTCTCGCAGAATCTGCTGAACCCGGAGCAGCCGTTATGGTCCGGCAAGGTGACCGCCAAGGCGAGTACGGAACTGGCCAGCATCGCCTTTGACGATCTGGCCTTGGCGTCCTTCAGCGAGTACGAGAATGGCCTGCCGTCCGTCAAGCCTGAGGTGCGCCGGGTCACGGGCGCCAGCCTGACGCCGCAGCTCTTCGTGGTGCGAGCCATTCTCTATGGTGCGGCGCCGGGGAAGCGGCCGGACTTCGCGGTGGCGTCGGACCCCTGGCCAGTGCTGCTGCGCGCCAAGGACGGCAAGCGCATGGCCGAGGCCGAGCGGCAAGCCAAGATGAAGCAGTGGTTGGCGAAGATGTCCGAGGGGGCCTATGGCGGCATCGGGGTATCCTCGCAACTGGCCGCCTTGGGCGATGCGGCTGTCGACCCACTGCTGATCATGGCGGAGAAGCAGGATCCCGCCAAGGAAGCGGTGCGAGAGAGCCGGATCTGGGCCATTGTGACGCTCTGCAACACCGGCAGTCCGCGGGCCGAGGGGTATATCCTGGGCAAGCTGCGCGACCCCGTGGAATTTGGCGATCTGTCCTTTCTAGCCTGGCACAGCCAGGCTCTCCGCAGCCGTCGGGTGACCGCCGCGCTCCGGCAACTGGCCGAAGACGCGGCCTGCAATCGGCCCATGCCCTGGGAAGCCAAGCATGGTCCCGAGAGCCGGGGACACGGTCGCGAAATGCTCGAGTATGTGTTCAAGCACTTTGGCGGAATCAATGAGTCCATCACCGATGCCACGGCCGCCGGACTGGTCACCCTGGGGGATGAGAAGCTGCTCGCCTTCGGTCTGGTGGCCTGGAAGCCCAGTTCCGGGCAGAAGGCCATCAGCACCCTTACCCCACTGTGCAGCGGCAAGGGGCCGGTCCACAGCAACGTCAAGAAGGCGATCTTAGCCTGTCTGGCCCAGGCCGCGGCTGCCGAGGGGTTCCCAGCCTATGATCGCGAGGTGGACGTCAGCCGCCAGTGGCTGACGGGCTGTTCCTGGCTGCAGGCGCGAAAGCACCTGGACAGTGCCGCGCTGACGGCGGCGCTGCGCTGGTTAGCGCTTGAGGTGCCGCGGGATCAGGAGGCTTTGCAGGCGGAGCTGATTGCGGCGCTGAGTGGGGTAGCCGGGCCAGGCTTTCCGGTGCGGGGCACCCAGCCACGCTTGCCGGATGACTGGGTCGCGACCTGGCGCTGGGCTCTGCAAACCTCCGGGCTCCCGACGCCGGCTGCTATCAGCTTCTGCACCCGCATGATGCGAACCCGCGACGAACTCCCGGATGCCGTCCGCCTGGGCCTGCTGCAAGAACTCAAGCGACTCATCGGCGCTGAATTCCCCCTCGCCGATGGCAAGGTTGACCTGGAGCAATCCTGGCCCGAATGTGGCAACTGGCTGATCCAGAAGGGCTACTTCAAGAAGAAGGGCGAGTAGCCCCGCGCTTCTCCAAGCCTGAAGGGCTGGCATTCGCCAGCGCAGGGGGGCGCAGGTCAGTTCCGTAGGTGGTGACTACTCAGGTCCTGGGGTTCAGGAAACGGCGAGACGGCGAGACGGGGAAACGGCGACTGGAGGAGACGGACAGGGAGACTGGCGGAGAGGAAAACAGGGTTCAGGGTCGGCCA
>CAILKC010000306.1 GCA_903834675.1 uncultured Victivallales bacterium
GCCCTGGGCTGAGGAATGGCCGCGCTTTCAGCGCTCCGCGGCGTCTGGCATTCGCGACACGTCCCGCCGGAAGTCTCCCCCAAGAGTCAAGTGACCCGTTTTGCTCGCCGGACGCGGAGACGATCGAAACAGAAGCCCCTATGGAACTGACATGCGACCGATCCCTACCAACCCAAGGCCTGCGCCACGTTGGGAAACTGCGGCTGGATCAGCGCCTTGATCGCCATGGCATACTGGCGAATCTCCCACTGCGCCGCGGCGCTGTCGCGCAACTCCAGGAAGCTGATGAGGTTATGCAGATCGACCGTCGCCCAGAAGGTGGTCAGCAGGTTCTGCGGCAGCACGCCGCGGGCCTGTTCCCGGCAGACGCCCATGGCCAGCAAGCGGTTGTAGACCTCGACCGCGGCCCGATTGTGGCCGTCAATGAGCTGCCGCGTCGCGCTCTGATCCACGTTCACAGGATCGACTGAGGCCTGCCGGTTGCTCGCGGCCTGTTCGCGCACCACCGACGGCACGTAGAACGCCAGATCGACCTCGGTGTAGCGCCGGGAAATCTCGTTGTAGGACCAGGTCCGGTGTCGCTGCCACTGGGAGCGCACAAACAGCGGACAATGCACGGAAAACGTGAAGACGACATGCTCGAAGGGGCTGCTGTGACGGTGCTCCAGCAGGTACTTGAGCAGCTTCACATCCTGATCGTCCATCGCCTCCCGGTGACGCCCCAGCGAGACGCGCGCGGCGTTCACGATGGTGACCTCGCTGCCCATGCTCTCGAGCAGCCCGATCCAACCCTGGCCATCCAACACCTTGACGTGTCGGGCCGGCGGAAAGTTCACCCTGTCCGTTGCCATCGCCTGCTCTCCCGTAAAGAGAAAACCCGCGTCCACGACGCGGGTTCCACATCCTGTCCATGACCAGCGCTGCCGACCTGGCGATCTACTTGGCGGCCAACGTGGGGGCGAGATACTCGATACAGGTGTTCAGCGTGGCCAGTTTCGGATAGTCGGCCTCCGGAACCTCCACGCCGTACTTCTTGCGCAGTTCCATCACGATGTCCAGAAAATCCATCGAATCCAGGTCGAGTTGGTCGCGCAGGTTGCGGTTCCCATCCAGGCTGGAGCAGTCCTCGTCGGGGACAATATCCCGGATGATGTCGATGATGGCCTGCCCAATGGCTTCACGTGTCATATCCGGCGCGTCTCCTCACTCATGCCATGGATCCTGTAACCGGCGGGGCACTGCGGACAGAACGGCTCAACCTGCGTACCGACGGACCACCAGAACGCAATTAATCCCTACCATGCCAAACGAGTTATTCAAGAGGGTATCGACCTTTTCGACCGCGCGCGGACGGTTCACCACCAGGTTGCGGAAATCGCACTCGGGATCGAGGTCGTCCACGTTGATGGTGGGATGCACGACACGGTCCTGGAAGCTGGGCAGGTTGCCCGCCAACTCCAGGGCTCCGGCCGCACCCATGGCGTGGCCGATGAAGCTCTTGGTGTTATTCAACCAGGTATTCGTACACTCCGGCCCGAACACCGCCCGGAGCGCTTCGCATTCCTTGATGTCCCCCGCGTGCGTGCCGGTAGCATGCGTGCTGACCAGGTGGATGTCGCGCGGTTGCAGGCCGGCGCGCTCGATGGCCCGCGCCATGCACTGGGCCTGGCGCGTCGGGTCCGGCAACACCATGTCCACGGCGTCGGAGTTGTAGCAGTACCCCGCGATCTCCGCGTAGATGCGGGCGCCGCGGGCCAGGGCCCGGTCCAGACGCTCAAGCACAAAAAGCGCCCCGCCCTCGCTCACGACGATGCCGTTACGGGCCCGGTCAAATGGCCGACTGGCCTTGGCCGGGTCGGTGTGCGTTGCCAACGCATTCTGGCTGCGGAACGCCGCGAAAATACCAAAGGTGCGGGGGCTTTCGGAAACCCCGCCAGCCAGCGCTACATCCACTTCGCCCAGCATCAGTTGCTGCGCCCCGTTGACCACGCCCAGATTGCCCGCGGCACACGCGGCGCCAACCGTGTAGTGGGGCCCCGTGATGCCCAGGTTGACGGTGACCTCACCGGCCGGGTTGTTGGCCACGGTGCGCGGATTGTGATAGTGCGACCAGCACTTCACGTCGTAGTTGAACTTGCTGATCTCGAAGATCTCCGCCTCGGTCTCGACGTTGCCGTGTTCGGTGATGCCGACGAAGACGCCCAGCCGCGAGCGGTCCAGAGCCTGCAACTCCAGGCCCGCATCCCGGAGCGCTTCGGCGGCGCAGTAGACGCTGATGGACCCAGCCCGCGTACCGGTGCGCAGCTCCTTGCGCGTCTGGTGACGCAAGGCGTCAAAGGTGCAGAGACCCGCCAGGGTGTCGCCAAAATAGCGGATCGTGTAGGCCGTGACCCCGGACACCCCAGACAGGAGGTTGGTCCGAAACTCGGACAACGAGTTCCCGTTGGGCGAGGTAAGCCCGATCCCGGTAATGACAATCCTGTCGCGCGCTGACATGTTCATGCCGTCCGTCAAACTCTTCATCTGGAGAGAATACACCACCGCCATGCAGCCGGCTAATATAGGGCCTCTCTACGGGTGTGGAAAGCTGTCTGACTGCCGGCTTGCGCGCAGAGCCCTACACCGGTATAGTTTGCGACTCTTCCTAGAGAGTTGCCGCTCGGCGTGGGATGGTCGTTCCGCGCACAGAGGTGCCGCAAGGTGCGGCGGCGGCAAGGCAGCCGGGTTGCCCCAATACGCGTAGCAGCTATGCGCTACACAGATGTCTGCATCGAAGCCATTTCGTACGTCCTGCCGGAACGGCGGGTGACAACGGCGGCTATTGAGCGGCTGCTGCGGCCCCTCTATGAGCGGCTGAACCTGCCCGAGGGACGTCTTGAGCTGATGACCGGCATCCGCGAACGCCGCTTCTGGGGCACCGGCACCCTCCCCAGCCAGGTCAGCGCCGAAGCCGGCCGCCGGGCGATCGCCAAAGCCAGACTGGCCCCGGAGGAGATTGACTGCCTGCTGCACTGTGGCGTGTCGCGGGACTTCGTCGAGCCGGCTACCTCTACCGCCGTGCATCGCTTGCTGAAGCTGCCCAGCCACGCGCTCAACTTCGACATCTCCAATGCCTGCCTTGGCGTCATGACCGGCATGATGATGATGGCCAATATGATCCAGCTCGGTCAGGTGGAGTCGGGCCTGGTCGTGGCCGGCGAGAACGGCGGCCCGCTGGTGGAAGGCACCATCGCGCAGCTGAACCGCGATGAGACCCTGACCCGCCGCAGCATCAAGGACCAGATCGCCAGCCTGACCATCGGCTCCGTGGCCACCGCGGTCCTCATGCGGCACGTCTCCAAGAGCCGCGATGGCCACCGGGTGCTGGGCGCCGCGCACTATTCGGATACCTCTGGCAATCACCTCTGCCAGGGCGGGGCCGATATCGCCATGGACGGCCGCAACTGCCCGGTGATGGTGACCGATTCCCAGGAGCTGCTCCTGCGCGGCGTCGAAGCCGCCGCCAAGACCTGGGAGATGATCAAGAAGGTGCTCAACTGGACCAACGAGTCTCTGGATGCGGTCTGCGGACACCAGGTCGGCAAGGCCCATCGTGACGCCCTGTTCGGCCGCTTGGGACTGGACCTCGCCAAGGATTACTCCACCTTCGAGTTCCTCGGTAACTGCGGCGCGGCCTCTCTGCCGGTGACCACCGCCATGGCCGAAGAGGCCGGGCGCCTACACAAGGGCGATAAGGTCGTCCTCATGGGCATCGGTAGTGGCATCAACTGCGCCATGTTCGGCGTACAGTGGTAACCGCACGGCTGCTCTGAGCCCACCGGGCCTGCATCCAGAAACGCCAAACCCGCCTGCCGCGCATCCCCTTGAACCGATAGTGGACGCGCTGGACGAGGCGGGCTTGTAGGCTGCTGGGAGAAGCTATTCCTGTTCCACGATGACGATCTTACCCTCAACGATCTCCAACAGGGCGATGTCAAGGTGACTGCGCTCGTCCTGCGGCAGGGTCGGCACCAAGGGCCTGCCACCGTGCGCCAGTTCCGCCGCGCGCTTGGCCGCCCCGTTGATCAGGAAACGAACGTCCTTGACCTTCTTCCGGGCTTGCGCCAGGTATTCTTCGTTCAATGTCGGCCTCCGTCTTGCTGATCTATATCGTTGCCACACCCAAAGGCCAGCGCACCGAGCGGCCAGCAGTTGACCGCATAAACCTACCAGAATCGCGTAGTATAGTGCCAGAACTACCCTCTGTCAACGCCACCGCGCCTTGGCGCTTTAAGTGGGGGCGCAGGTCAGTTCCGTAGGTGGTGACACCTCAGGTCCTGGGGTTCAGGAAACGGCGAGACGGCGAGACGGGGAAACGGCGACTGGAGGAGACGGACAGGGAGACTGGCGGAGAGGAAAACAGGGTTCAGGGTCGGCCA
>CAILKC010000307.1 GCA_903834675.1 uncultured Victivallales bacterium
CTTTGGACTGCGGCGGCTTGACGCCGCTCTTGCGCAGTCTGGACCTGAGTCCGGGCCGCGCGCCGGACTCTTTGGACTGCGGCGGCTTGACGCCGCTTTTGCGCAGTCTGGAACTGAGTCCGGGCCGCGCGCCGGACTCTTTGGACTGCGGCGGCTTGACGCCGCTTTTGCGCAGTCTGGAACTGAGTCCGGGCCGCGCCCGCGCCAGCAGGCATGGCGAAACTCACTTCGATTCGGGCTCGGCAAACGTCCCGGCGAACTCCAGCCAGTCGAGGATCAGCCAGTCGCCGCCGACGTTGTCCAGCGCCAGCCGGTGCGGACCGGCGGGAATGGGGAACGTCACCGTCCGGTCATACTCTGGCCCATCGCTATTCTTGCCGTCCAGATCGGGGAGTTCGAGCGTTTGCGGCGCCTCGTCATCAATGCGGACGCTGAGCCTCGCCCCGGCGGTGGCCACGGCGCGGACGCGGAGGCGCAGCTCGGCCGGCCCCAGGGCGTGCAGCGTGAACACGGGCGGCTGGCGCAGGTGCGTGTGCAACCTCCCTTGCAGGTAGCCATTCAACGCCTCCCCGGAACCGACCAGCCCGCCCGGCAGGACGCGGAAGTCGGCCCGCGCCGGTCGGGCCCAGCGCTTCACCGGCCACAGGCGAGTCGGATCGGTCACCCCGGACAGGTCGGGCTCCGCCCCGTAGCGCAGTAGCACCACGCTGTACGCTTGCAGCCCGGGCAACGTCACCTCGGCCCGCCCTTCCACCAGACGGCAGGCGGCCGGAGACTCGCCTTCCGCATCGGGCGACACCCAGACGGCCGACGACGGCGCCGACGCCACCGGGAGCCGGATCACCACCGGGGCAGGCGCGGGGTGCAAGACGCCGTCGCGTACGTCGCGGTTGATGACATGCAGCACGAGCGTCTTCGGCGCGGCGCACCAGGTGGCCGCCAGGCTGAGGTTCGGCGTCGTGGTCTCCAGGCCAGCGCGTCCCAGCCAGCGGCTGTCCAGGTACAGGTCACGGTGCGTGGCGTAGAAGGCCGTTTGGCGAGCGATGGCGCGCAACGTGCCGTCGCGGCCGGCGTCGCAGCCGAAAGGTCCGAGCACGGGAAAGGCGAAGAAGGCGCCGGCCGCGTAGATCTCGGCGCCGCGGGTACGCATCCAGACCTCACGCTCCGCCGGAGAGACGGCAAGCCACGGAAACGGAGGCTCACCGAAGCCCCAGTCGTGGAAGAGCACCACCGGCAGCGGCCGCCCGTCGGTGGCCTGACGGCCCTGCACCACCAGCGAGCGCCAGTAGGATACCAGATCCTCCGACAGATCGATGTGGCCCGCGCGGGTGGCCCACTTGCCCCAGACCCCGAGGACCTGCAGGTCCACGTACGGCGCGATGCCGTTGGCGCTGATCAGCACCCGGCGCCCCCGCTCGGTCGCATAGCCGCGGATGCGGTCCGTCAGTGCTTTCCAGGCCCGGTCGTCGCGCCAGGCCCGGAAATCTCCCCAGGCCGCCGCCAGGGGGTTCTCCGCCGCCTGCGGCCGCGCCAGCAGCCCGCCCGCCCGCAGGTAGGCCCGGTAGTCGAACGAGGCCACGGTGCCAGCCGGACACAGCCCCCGGTCGGCCCGGTCGATGCCGAGGCTGGCCTTCCAGCGCGGGTCGTCGTCGGCCCAGTCGCGGGTCTGCGGGTTCACCTCGAGCAGGAACTGCCGGAAGTCCCGCAGCGAGTGATCGTCGTAGCCTTCCCGCTCGCTCAGGGCGGCCGTATGCTCGTCCATGAACAGGTAGTCCACCCCCGCGTCGATCTGTTCGCGGCACCAGCGGAAGAGGTAATCGAGATAGGCCGGTGACGACAGCGACCCGTGCCGTACGCCGGGCTGATTCCAGGCATCCACCAGGGTGCCGTCCGGGGCGCGGGTAGCCAGGTCCAACACCTGCTCCGGCGTGAGTCCGTTCTCAGTGTCGTACAGAGCACTGCAGGTGATGCCGCCGCCAAACCGCGCGCCGAAGGCGTGGGCTTGTTGCGGGAGTGCCTTCAGACGAGCGAAGGGAGGCGCTTGGTTCCACTTGAACCAGGCCCGGATCATGACCTCCGAGCCGGTCTTGCGGGCCAGCTCCAGGCTGTAGGCCGACGGGGTGCCCTCGTTGATCGTGTAGACCACCGCCTCGCCGATCTCCGCCACCGGCGCCGTGCGCCGCAGGTGAGCCGGGAAGTCGGGCACGGGCTCGGTAGCCGCGGCGAGGGCGGGCGCGAGTGGTCGATACCCGGCAATCAGCCCCCGAGCCTGGACCAGCAGACTCTCAACCCGAGCCGCATCCGCGGTCTCGCCGGCGGGCGGGAAAGGCGCCAGCCAAGCCCAGCGCAGACCGCCCCCCACAGCCGTCGCTGGCGTGTTACCACTGTAGAGGAATAGCGCGCTCGCGTTGTGCCGCTGCAGGAAGCTGC
>CAILKC010000308.1 GCA_903834675.1 uncultured Victivallales bacterium
GCAGGCCGATGCAAGGTCAGACGCCCCGCGCCCAGGGCTGCGTAGCAGATCCTTACTGTACGGGTCGCGCTTTCTGGGAAGCCCTGTACCTCACGCCCTTGATCCTGCATCTCTATCGTGTACACTATTGGGTGACAAACGAGGTGCAAAATGAAGTTCCTCAGCGTGCGAGAATTGCGTGGCAAGTCCGCCGGGGTATGGGCTGCCCTGCCGTCGGAGCGTGAGATGGTCGTGACCAGCAACGGCCGGCCGGTGGCCATTCTCAGCAGCGTGCGTGAAGACGAGGTCGAGGAGAGTCTCGCCGCGATCCGGCAGGCCAGAGCCGCCACCGCCGTGGCGCGCCTGCAGGCGGATTCGGCGGCGCGCGGGCTCGATCGGCTCACGCCCGCCGAGATCCAGGCCGAGATCGAGACGGTACGCCGGGAGCGCGCCAGGTGAATGTCGTGCTCGACACGAATGTCCTGGTTTCGGGGCTGCTCTCGCCGTTCTCCCCCGGTGCTGAGATCGTCCGCATGCTCGTTGCGGACGAGTTGCGGCTCTGCCTCGACGCCCGCGTGCTCACCGAGTACCGTCAGGTGCTCCACCGGCCACGCTTCCAGTTCGATAGCGAGCTTGTGGCCGATCTGCTTGACCACGCTAGCCGCACCGGTACTATCGTCTCGGGGTTACCCCTCGCGCGTCCCTTGCCTGACCCTGACGATTCGCCGTTCCTCGAAGTCGCCCTGGCCGGGCACGCCGAGTGCCTCATCACGGGGAACCTACGGCACTTTCCCGCAGCGTTGACCGCAGGCGTGCGAGTCCTCTCTCCGAGTGCCTTGCTTGACGGGTACCGACAGCAGAAGAGAAAATGGGGTCAACCCTCGACTTTTAGCTTTGTATTGACAAGAATATGCATATAATGGGGTAGGCGTCCAAGCCTTGGTCCGCCATTTCTGCCGTACCCCCCCGTGTGGTGTCAGGCTTTAGGACCGGGAGATAGGCGTCCATTCCATGGTTTAACGCCACCTAAGTCAGCAATGTGAAGCTAAAAGTCGAGGGTTGACCCCATTTCAACAGCGAGCATAACCAGGACTCAGCCACCACGAACGCGGCAGGCGCGTTGCCCTCTCCTGGGCGGCGCCGGGCTGGTTCTGGCCCTGCTCCTGACGGGCGGGTCGCGGCTGTACGCCAGCAGGGTCGCCGTGGCCAACGTGACCTGGGCGGCGGTGCCCGCGGCACCTGGCCAGCGCGAGATCCGTCTGGACCTGAGCTGGGAGAACTCCTGGCGTAGCAGCAGCGGGCCGACGAACCGGGATGCGGTCTGGCTGTTTGCCAAGTTTCGCTCCGGCGCCGCGGGCGCCTGGCGCCATGCCACCCTCAGCGCGTCCGCGAGCGACTACGCGGTGAGCGGTACGGGGGGCATCCCCGCCGCCTTCAGCCCGAGCCCCGATGGCAAGGGCGTCTTCGTCTGCCGCCAGGCCGATGGTCGCGGACCACTCCGCTGGACCGGGGTCTCCCTGCGCTGGCTGAGCGTGGCGGAGGCGGGCCCGGGTGGGGCTGAGCTCGAGGTACGGGTTTTCGCGCTGGAGATGGTCTATGTGCCGTCGGGGCCGTTCTCTCTGGGCGACGGCGTCTCGCCCGGGCGTTTCCATGCCGGCGGCAATCCCGGACAGCCGGCGCTGATCACCGCGACGCCGCCGCGCCTCCAGAACGCGGCTGGGGGCTTGTGGGCCGAGCGCCAGGGCGCGGCCCCCTCCAGCGGCGCCAGCGCGCCCACCTGGGACCGACCGAGCGGCTGGCTACCACCGGCGTTCCCGCTGGGCTTCCAGGCCTTCTACCTCCAGAAGTACGAAGTGACGCAGGGGCAATATGCCGCTTTTCTGAACACGCTGGCGCCCCGTCAGGCTGAGGCTCGTGTGCCCACCCGAGAGGAACTCAGTGTCCGGCTTGGTACACGCCGTAAGGGCGGTCCCGCCAAGCCCCCAGCGCTCCCGCGCTACACCCTTACCACGACCGCGGAGGGTCGCTATGTCGCCGGGGCCCCCGAGTACGCCTGCGGCTTCCTCAGTTGGGACGATGCCAGCGCCTTCGCCGACTGGGCTGCCCTGCGCCCCCTGACCGAGTCGGAGTTTGAGAAGGCCTGCCGGGGCAGTGGGCTGAAGCCGGTGCCCGGAGAGTACGCCTGGGGCAGCCCCCGGCTCTCCACCCTATCAGACTTCCAGGGGATCGATGGCAGCGGTACGGAAACCGCGCTTCCGGGCGACAGCAACACGCTGTGTCAGAGTAGTATCCAGGGTCCGGTGCGGGTCGGCATCCATGAGGAGAAGCCCACTCGCGAATTGGCTGGGGCCTCCTATTCCGGCGGGCTCGACCTGAGTGGCAACGTGGCCGAATATGCGGTCTTGTTGGGCAGTCCTGAGGGCCGCGGCTTCACGGGCAACCACGGCGATGGCGAGCTGGACGAGGCTGGCAACGCCGACGTGCCCCTCTGGCCCGCCGCACGCACCAACGGCTCGCCGCCCGCCGCCAGCTCGGGACGCAGCCGCAATGGCTTCGGCAGCCGCGGTGGCGATTGGACCAGCCCAGCGCTGGAACTGCGGGTGTCGACGCGCAGCTCCGGCACCTTCCCGGCCAGCCGTCGCCTGGCCGGCAGCGGCTTCCGCGGCGGGCGCAGCGAGGTCATTGCGGCGCCCCAGGTCAAGTAGCCCGGTCCGGGGGCCAGGTAGGGACGGCCTAAGGCGCATTCCGTCGGCAAGGGCAGGACCGTGGCGATGCGGCCTACCGCGGCTCTGCACACTCGACGGTGATGGCCAGGTCCACGGCGCCTTGCGGCGCCAGCACCAGGGTGTCGCGGCCTCGGATGGGGATGGCTTCGCCGTTGGCGGACTGTGCGTGTTGTGGCACCCAGCCGTGCGGACAGCGCAAGCGCAGCAGGAGGCGCCTCGGCTGCCGGTGAGTCGGCAACTTCACCTGTACCCGGAGGCGGCCCCGATCGAGTTCGGAGTCGATGCGGTAAGAGACGCGGCCCCAGGGGGTGGGCGCGTTCGACACCGCGATATGCTGGCCCGCTGCCAGCCACTGTCGCGGCGCGGCGCGGTTCAGCCACAGCCGAGCACTGCCGGGGTCGGCCTCCACCAGCATCCACTTGGCCGCCAGCGGGACGGTGAGTTGGCAAGGCACGCAGTGGATCGAGTCCAAGGCGTCCAGCGAGGTCGATTCCGGCGCAAAGAAGGTGCCGCGTGCCTGGTGGTGGGCCAGGTGGGCGTAGACGGTCAGGAGGAACTTGCGGGGCAGGTCGAGTTCGAGCAGGCCGCGCAGCACGTTGTACACCGGCCAGTCATCCAAGAGCACGGTACGGCCGAAGGCCAGCCGCGTCAGGCCGAGCCATTCGCCGCCGTGCTGCTCGCGGTAGCGGCGGATCAGGTCGGTGTGCCGACGCGGCAGGATGCGTGCCGAGAGCATCTCGGGGTAGAAACGGTAGTTGGCATAGCCCGAGAGAAACAGCCACTCGGAAGGCTGTCCGGGGAAACAGACCGGATCAGTGAAGTTGCGGAAGGGCTCCGTGTACCCGGGCCAGGGCGGAATGAAGGGCGGCGAACTGCTCCAGACGATGGCGTGGTCCACCGCGGCAACGAGGTCCCGGCGGAAAGCACGGCACTCGCGCCGGAGGCGGCCCCCGAGCTCGCGCAGGCTCGCGTCGGCGCTGCCCTGGAGCACGGGAGCGATGTCCAGCAGGCCACGACAGGCCCAGGCGTTGCCCGAGAACCAGGCTTGCTTCGGCCAGCCGCGGACATCGTCTTCCGGGCAGCCGTGGATCAGGCCGCCCCCGGCGGCGCGGGCGTCAAGCAGGTGCTGGCAGAGTGCGGCAAGGCTCCGCGACCAGGCCGCGATGGCGGCCGTATCGCCCGAAAAGACCACGTAGCGGGCGATGCTGGCGAGCATCATGCCGTGCTCGGAGACGGAAGCCCCCGTGCCGCGGTGCAGCAGCGCGCCCTCGTCATTCAGAAAGTGGCGCAGGTGGTAGTCGAGGACGCTCCTGGCGCGCTCGAACAGCCCCCACTCGGTACAGGCGTCGGCCAGGGTGGTGGTGGTGGGCGGAAACGACTCGGTGGCGCGGCCGTCGTCGCAGAAGTAGCGCGTGGCGCCGTAGTGGGGGACCTCGCCGACGCGGGTGTTGATGGCTTTCAGGAGCCCACCGAGAGCGGCGTTGGCCAGGAGTGGCTCCGGCACCTCGAGGCTCATGCTGCCTTCCAGAACGCACCCGACCTCGCGACGCAGCGCCTCCAGGGCCAGGCCGAAGACGTCGGCGCCGATGCGTTCGGGGCGCGGCGCGGCGTCGGCCTGAAGCAGCCCAGCCAAGTCCGGGCTGGCGGGTTCCGGGACGCTGAAGCAAACGCCGCCGGTGGCATCGCCCTGCCGCAGCGCGCGGACAAACAGCGTGCTGCACCCGGCGGCGTCGGTGCAGACGAAGCTGGTCTGCTCCCAGTCACCCTGGCCGTCGGGCAAGGAGAAGAGCGTACGGTTCACCGGCAGGTAACCATCGAGCAGTTCCTGGCGGCCGGGCTGGCCGGCATAGGGCAAGCTCTCCCGCGCCGGATCGAAGAGGCAGCAGACCTCGCGGCGATAGTCCGTCTTGCCATTCTCCCTGACGGTGGTGTGGATGGTGATGCGCCCATCGGCATGGACGAGCAGCTTCCAGCGCGAGGTGGGCGTGCCGATGAAGTCCCAGGAGCCGTTCTGCGGCAGCAGGCTGGCGACGTGCTCGTAAGTCGGGTCACCCGGGCGGGCCAGCACCCGGCGCGCCAGAAAGTCTTGCGGGTCGGTCAGGAGAGTGTGTGGACCCACGGTCTGCGGTCTCCTTCTTCATGCCGGGAAATGGCATTCGGGGTGGCCGGTCAATACGATGAGCGGTCGGCCGCAGGAAACTCCGGCGGCATCAACACGGGGATGGCCTGCCGGCCGTGGCGACGGTACACGAGGAAGTCGCAGTCAAGGGTCATGACCACGCTGCTCTCATCCAATTCGGTCATCCGCACCAGGCAGGCGTCAGCCAGAGACATGGGCAGGTTGGCGTATTTCGTCATCAGGGTGGCCAGCGAGGTGGTGTGGGGCGAGACCTGAAAGGTCACCTGCAGCACCCCGCGTTCAACCAGTTTCAAGACCGCGGCGGCGCCTCCGGCGGTACCCCGCAAGAGGAAGCAGGCTTCCGCCAGCACCGGTTCACAGGTGGAGATCGGCGGCTCAAGCTCGCCCAACCGCGCCTTGGCCCAGAGGTGAAAGCGATCCTGGCGGTTAAGACCGGCCACCAGAGGTCCGGTATCCATGAGCACCCGTGGTCTCACTTGCCGAACCCCTCAAGAAGCTTCGGATTGTGCGACAAGTCGGCTGGCCCCTCAACACAGCCAACCAGGTCAGAGGCAAGCGTAAGGCAGGAGTCCGGATGGGCAGACGCCTCATCCAGAAAACGTTCCAGCGCCTCCCGGACCACGGCCGACCGGCTGGCGCCTCGACTCGCCGCCAGGCGAGCCAGTCGATGACCCAATACCTCTGGCACCTTCAGCGACATGGTCATCACGATCTCATTCTCCCGGGTAATACCACTACGCCATTACGGTATTATGTCACGCCGCGTGCGTCAAGGCCCCCGGGCGGCGGCGGGCGCAAGTCTCCTACAAGAGGTCAGGGCAGAGCAGGGCGTACGGCGAACCCCTCGCGGTCGGCCGCCTGACACTGCCGCTCATCGAAACCGGCGAACCGCACCTCGGCCGACCGTACCCGGTCCCGCACGAGCAGGGCCGCGGCCAGATGCAGTGCATCAAAGGCGCGCAGGGGGTGCTCCCTCAAGAGCCGGGCCGCGAGCCGATTCAACTCGGGCGAGACCTCGACTCGCACGAAGCCCTCCCAGTCCTCGTCGAAGCCGCGCAGAATCCTCTCGCTCTCCCCTGCCGCCAACACGCCTTCACGAAGCTTACGGTTGAGCGCCGAGTGGAATTCCGCGTGACCGATGACGCAGATGGCCGTGACTTCGGCTTCGCGGCGGAGTGCGAGTATGGCGTCAGATTCCGCCTCGCGGAAGTAGCACTTCACCAGAGCACTCGTGTCGCAGTAGAGGATCACCGACGCTCCTCCAGCACCAGTGCCGAAACCAGAGTGCCGACGCTGTCGACCGGCCTCGGCAGCGGCCGACTCCGCCCGACCGCCGGCAGCGTGATCAGCCCCTCTGCAGCCAGCGGCGTAAGCTGGTCCCGCAGCGACGTCTGCCGCCTGGGCTCGCCCACCAGACGGGCCATGGCCTTGCCATACTTTGTGATCGTCACATCCTCCCCGCGGCAGGCCAGGTCGACATAGTGACTGACGCGACCCTTGAACTCTCGGAGGCCCACGGAAGGCATGGCATCATCTCCATTGTAACCACAAAACGCAATGTAACCACATTGCCACGGCACGTCAAGACTGGCGCCGGAAGCGTCATGGCTGTTTCAAGAAACCGGGCTGGGCGTCGCAACAACCCGTGGTCTGTCTGCCGTATCGGGTGGCGCGAGAACACCCGCCGTCAGTCATGGCACAGGCGCCAAGCCAAAGCGGTGTCGCGGTCGCCGTCGGCGACCTTGCCACGCGCACTCCACATGGCCGAGGCGCGATATGGAGTGCGTGCGGCAGAGGGCCGCGGACGCGGCCCGGCGACGCCGCTTTCACGGCCGGCGGTACGACGGCGGTCGTTTCTTGAAACCGCCCTGCGGGAGCGTAGGGGACGGCTCCACGGCGGCGCTCAGGGCTTGGGCGTCTGGGGCGCGGGCTGGAGCAGGTCCAGGGCCGGCACGCTCTCGGCGAGGTGTTTGCAGCGGATGGGGTTACCGGCGGCCAGCTCGCGTTCGAGCGTGGCGGCGAGGTCGGCGCCCGGCGCGGGGCAGGCCCGGAGTTGAGCCACGGTCTGTTCGATCTGCGCCCTACGTCCGGCCGGGAGCGGACAGGCGGCGCGGGTGATATCCTCGTGATTCAGCGTTCCCCGGAACGAGCGGAGCTGGTAGGGCAGTAGTGGAATCGTGAGTGCGCTGCCGTTGAGCAGGTCGCCGGTAGAGAGATCGGTGAGTTGCGTCGCGTTTCGGCAGGTGATCGTCAGGGTGGTGGCGAACGGGGCGCGGCTGACGGCGTACAGCCAGCCGCCCGCGCCGAGGCGCAGCACCACGGCGTCGGAGTCGACCGGGACGGTCACAAACGGCGCCGCGGGCAGAGCCCGGTAAGCACGGGCGAACTCCTGGACCTGCGGGTCCTGGCCCAGGGTGCCGACCAGGAACCCACCGGTGGTGATCAGCGGCGCGTCGTAGAGAGCCACGGACTCGGCGAAGAGCTCGAGGGAGTTACGCCCGCCGGGGCTAAGCGCGCAGACGCGCCACTCCGGGCCCTTCCACCAGAAGCCCGGCAGGGGCTTCTTCTCGTCGAAAGCACTCTCGAAGTAGTTCAGGTAGAGGTTACTCGAAACGGTTTGCCGGCCATTACGAGTGAGGGTGTTACGCAACTCGTCGCTACGGCGGAACTCGAGGCCGGCGTACATGGCATTGCTGCTGGCAGCACCGCGGGCCAGGCGTTGCCACTTGAGGTCGGCCGGGTAGGCGTACTTCTGGAGTTGCAGGTTTGGGATGGTGGCCAGGCGCTCGAGATCGAGGCCGGCTTCGCGGTAGACGCGGCGCATGCTGCGTTCGGCCTTTTCCCAATCTCCGAGGCGGCTGTCTCCTTCGGCGAGGTAACGCAGGCCGAGGATGAGGCTGAGGTCGGGCCGGGTGTCCTGCAGCAGCCGGGCGAGGCGGGCATAGAACTCCGTCAGGCGGCGGCAGCGCCAGTCCAGCCAGGGTTCGCGGGCCTGGGCCATGAGCCATTCGTAGCGCTGAGCGGGGGCGTTGGCGCCGCTGAAGTCGGGAACGGGAGTCGCGGTCTCCTCCCGGAACCGCGACACGCTGAAACCATCGTAGCCCCATTCGAGGCTGCCGAACCAGAACGGGCTCTCGTAGACAAGGTGCAGTTGGAGCGCCTGCAGCGCTTTCGACGTGCCGAACTGGCGGCAGAAGTCGGCGACGATGGCGTACAGGCGTTCCTGGTAGAGCGGGTGCAGCGGGTTGAAGCGGGGGAACATACCGGTGTTCATCTCGCCGCGGCGTGAGACGGCGAGGTAACCGGCCTCCGGGGTCTGAGCGAACTCCGCGGCTGGTTCGAGCATGGTGCGTGAGGTGCAGAAGTTGATTTCGGGGATAAAGGCGAAGTCCCCGGCTTCTTCGAAGCGGCGCAGGAGGATAGCGAGGTAGTTGTCGGGGTGCCGTTCGGCGCCGCTGCCGACGACGCCTTCTTCCGCGAGCGTCCGGCAGCCTGGCCCCTGGTAGAAGGCGACGGGGTAGATCAGGGTGTTGAGGCCGGCCCAGCGCAGGTAGTCGATCAGGCGGTCGGCGGTCTCGGTCACAAAACGGTCCGGATCACGCTCGGCATGTCGGCCGCCGAAGCACTCGCTGAGCATGGGGTCTTCCCAATACAGGCCCAGTCGGCGCCCGTTGCCAGCGGCGGGCGTGGTCAAGGGCAGCGGCGGCAGGCGTTCGCCAAGCTCGAATACCTCGAAGCCGCTGAGCGCCGCGGGCAGGTTGGCGGCCCAGGTGGTGAGGATCAGCGCCTGCTGCGCGTCGCGCGGCCAGAAGACCATCTCGTACGACTGCATGGCCTGCGTGTTCTCCAGTTCGCGGCCGGTCAGGATGCCACCCTGGGTGGCGTAGGAGCACGGGGCACTGGGACTGCTGATGATGACGTCGAAGATGCGCTCGCGGTCGTCGGGGTAGGAGAGCCGCAGCAGATGCGGTCGGCCGGGGTTGCGGATATCGAAGCGGAAGGCGATGCGGTCGAACGGGTTCGGTCCGGCCTCGAGATAGGGCTTCCCGGCGAGGTCGCGCCGCGCCGCGGGCGCCGATTCGCAGTAGCGCTCGCCGCCGCGCACCTCGAGGGCGTCAACCCGGCTGACCGGTTCGCGCGGCGCTGCCAGCGTCGGCGGCAGTGAGAGGGGCGGCAGCACGGACAGGGTTTGCCGGTCGCGGAGCAGTCCATTGAAGACGAACACCAGGTCATAGGTGCCCCGCGACAGCGTCTGCGGCGGGGTTTCCAGAGTAGTGGTTACCCCAGGCTCCAGGCGCAACGGCTGCGTGATCAGGGCCTCGTCGCGGCCGCTGCCGACCAGACGGACCTCGGCGGCGCCCTGCACCTCGACGAGATAGGGGTTCAGCACGTCGATCACGGTACGGACCGTCTCCCCCTCCAGCGCGGCAGGACGCCGCGCCAGGAACAACGGCGCGGCGCCCAGCTTGCCGAACCCGGCGAGGTAGAGTGCCTCGACCTCCGCCGCGGTCAGCGGTTGCGCGTAGATCGCGACCTCGTCCACCACGCTCTGGCAGCCGCCCCACAACGGCGCCTGGGTGTGATAGGTGTCGCGGCCACGGTTGCCGATAAAGAAGCGCGGGTGCTCCTGCGGCGTCCAGGTGACGCCCGGCAACTTGCCCCACGGTCGGTCGCTGGTGGAGAACGAGACGTCGTGACCGTTGACGAACAGCCGCCGCCCGCTCTGGCAATCCCAGGTGATGACCAGATGGTGCCAGATGCCGCGCAGGGCCTGGGGGAAGGACCCCAACAGGTTATCGCCGCCTTTCACCCGCAGGTCATAGCGCAGCCGACCGCCATCGAGCCAAAGCCAGAGGTTATTGCTGGGTTCCGGCCCCAGGGGCGCGTCTTCCTTGAAGAAACAGGGGTGACCCAGGCTGCCGTCGGTGAGATCGGCGGCGGCAAAGTCGGGCTTGACCCAGAGTTCGAGGCTGCCAGCCGCCTTGTTCAGATTCCCGGGTTCAGCATAGGCGAGGATGTCGGTCCGGCCGAGGTGGAACCCCTGCCCCCGCAAACCCGGCACCAGCGTACCCCCTTCGCGGAGGGCGGGCTCAGCAGCGCCGCCGGCGCGGTCGGCGGTCAGCGGGTTCGGCCCGTCAAACGAGAGGGTGAATAACGTGGGCGGCAAGGCGACCGCGCTCGCGACGAGCAGCAGCAGAGCAAGACAGCCGAGACTGGAATTCATCCTGCAAGTCTCCTGGTTCAGGCGCGGACCTTGTTGGCGCGGCCGTTCTCGACGACCACCTGGAAGGTCTCGCCACGAACACGCAGAAGCGGACTGCGGTAGCGCTCCCAGCCGGCCGGAATCAGGGGCTGGAAGGTGATCTCTTTACCGATCTTCACGCCGCAGAGAGTTTCGATGTAGACCTGCAGCAGCATGGCGGTCGGCCAGCCGAACCAGTAGCGCTGCACGGGCCGCCCGCTGTGTCGGTCGCAGATTTCCGGCAGTTGGAAGCTGGGCGTGAGACACTCGCGCAGCCACTCGATCAGCCGCCGGGCCTCCGCCGGCGACGGGCTGCCGCTGAGCAGGTGACTCAGGGCGCCCAGGGGCCAGGGGCTGTACGGCATGGTCTTGCTGCCGTCACAGAGTTCGGCGTACTTGCCGTCCAGGGTGCCACGGTAGCCCTGGTTGCGGGCGCTGTAGATGAAGCGCACGGTGTTGGCATAGACCGGATCGTCCGGGGCGCAGTAGCCGAAACGCGGGGCCGAGAGAAGATTCGGGATGTCAGCATGGTCGTAGAGCAGGAAACGCCCGTCGGCGGCGACTTCAAAGGCGAAGACCTCACCGAATTCGGGATCGTTGACCACGGCATGCTCGCGGATGCCATCGCGGCCACGGCGCGCCAGGTCGCGGATGCGGTCGTGCATGACGGGGTCCTGGTAGACCTCTTCGTAGAGCTCTGTAAGACGTTCCAGAGTAGCGATAAAAAGCATGTTACCCGGGATGAAGTACGGGTACACGCAGCGTTCATCGCTGGAGCGCTCGGTGGAAGAGAACAGGCCGGTCTGTGGGGACTGCCAGGAAGCCACGTCGGCGATGATGCGCTCGATCGTCCGGCGGATGCCCGGCTCAGCGACGAAGGCGGTGTCGCCGCTGGCGCGCCAGTAGCGGTAGAGCTCGTGCAGGGGATAGGAGGCGAGATCGAGCAGCCGCGCCTCGCGTTCGCCGCAACTGCTGCCCGTGCCGATGTAGGACTTGCCCGGGCCGGCGTTGGGGATGGCCTCGAGGAAGTAGAAGCGCAGGTGCCGGCGTACGAGTTCCGGCTCGATGAGCAGCAACGAGTTAGCGATGTGGTAGCAGTCTCGAGCGCAATCGACGGGCCATTCGAGGTGGTCGCAGTGAAAGATGAGTCCATCATCGTTGCCGGTCGGGTAGCCGAGCGCCAGCGAATAGGCGGCGGAACGTCGCAGGGCCAGGGTCAGCAAGCGATCCGGCGTCGCGATCGCCTCGACGCTGGCGAGGCGCTCCCGCCAGAGCTGCCGGGCCGCGGCCAGCGGCACGACGCCAGGAGCCGCGGCCCCAAACGGTTGATTGGCGAACCCGAGCGCCAGGCGGAACTCCTGCTCGGAGTTCGGCGCGATCACGATACGGTAGGCAATCTCGAAATGCAGCGTGGGCCGGAGCAACGGCGCGGTGTCCATGTGCAAGGGCAACTCGCGGGTCTCGAAGCGCGCGGCGTCCAGCGCGCCGTTGCTTTCGAGACGGACGAACACCCCCGCCGCCGGGTTGTCCAGGTGAATCACGTCGCCGACCACCCGCGCCACGCACTTGACCGGGTTCGGCGGGCGCTGCCGGCCGACGGTGCCATTGACCGCATCGTAGAAGCTGCCCGCTTCCTCCCCCGGCCTGGCCGCCCCAGTCAGGGTGATGGTGGCCTCCACGGGCTCCTTGCCGCGGTTCTCAAACTGCAGCGTCTGCACCAGGGTGGGCGCACCGGGAACAGCATGCAGACTGGCGCGGACGATGACCGCGGTTCCCATGGCCCCGCCGGTGAACTGCGCCACGGGAATCGCGGCCGACTCGTACCAGGTTCGGATGCGGTAGGGAACCTGCAGCGCCGCGCCGAAGCGCAGCGCGGTGTTCCACCAGCCAAACTTGAGCGCCTGTCGGTGCCGCGGCGAAAACCAGGACACGTACGGTACGGAGAACAACACTCCCTCCGGCAGGCCGGTGACGGCGAAATCGGCATTGAGGGCGCCGTTGCCCGTGGTGAAGAGGCTATCGCTATAGAAGAACCTCGGTTCGCCGCCGATGCGGCCGCTGTGCAGGCGCGTGTCCGTGCGCAGCGGTTCGGGAGTCGGCAGGACATTGTCGTCGCGGTTGTAGCCGTGAAAAGTCTCGTCAGCCATGGTCGGGTGTACTCTCCGTGACGTTGACATTGGCGGTTACCGTACTACTACAAAGGGCGTGGCGAGCGTTTCGGGAGTCCGCTTCTTTCAGGAGACAGTCCATGGCTAACGCCGGTATCCTCTGTCGTGGGGTCGTGCAAGCGGCGCTGGTCTGCGGCGTCGGGGCCGTGACCGGCGCCCAGGCGCAGGCGCCAAGCGGGCCCGCCGAGACGGCCGCGGCGCCCACCACCATGCGCCTCCAGCCGCGCTACGCCCGCATCTACACGGACCCCGGCGTGGAGCAAGCCGAGGCGAACTACCAGTACCGGGAATTGCCCATGGACATGCCGCTAAACGAGGCGGCGCTGGTCTGTGTGGACTGCTGGAGCTGGCACTTCTCGCGCGAGACGCTGGAGCGCACCGAGCAGATCACCCGGGACCACATCGTGCCGCTCCTCGAAGCCTGCCGCCGCCAAGGACTGCTGGTCATCCACGCTCCGGCCGATCCCGTGGCCTCACGACACCCGAACTGGGTGCATCTGAAAGCGCCTGACGCCAAACCGCAGCCGCCGTGGCCAAACTCGCCAGTGTGGCCGCCGGCGGAGTTCCGCCAGAAGACGGGCGCCTACGCCGCCTATGCCCGACCCCTGGAGCCGCAGCAGGACCAGCGCAGCGAGCACGGCCGCACCCTGCGGGATTTCCATCCGCTGGTCAAACCGGTGGGCGACGAGCCCGTCGTCCGCGACGGCGAGGAACTGCACCTGCTCTGCGCCCAACGCCGCATCCTGCATCTCTTCTTCATCGGCTTTAACACCAATGCCTGTGTCATGATGCGCGACTACGGCCTCCCCGCCATGACCGCGCGTGGCTACACCGGTATCCTGGTGCGCGATTGCACCACCGGCATGGAGGTGGCCGACACCCTCAAGGACCTCACCTGCACCAAGGGCACCATCGCCACCATCGAGCAGTTCCTCGGCTATTCGGTGACCTCCCAGCAGCTCGTCCAGGCCCTCACCTCGGCCAAGAAACCCTGAGCCCGCGGCAGCGGGAGGAGGAGAGGGAGAGGGAGAGGGAACGGACTAAACGGACTAAACGGACTAAACGGACGGGGGAGCGCGGCGGCGGAAGGAGGAGGAGAGGGAACGGACTAAACGGACGGGGGAGCGCGGTGGCGGCGCGGCGGCGGGTCGCTATGCGTCCCCTCTCTACTGTCCGTTTCGTCCGTTCTGTCCGTTCTCCACCCGTTCTGTCCGTTCTGTCCGTTCTCCACCCCTGAGCCCGCGGCAGCGCGGAGTCAGCCTGCGTGCTGCGGCACGATGGCCACGTCGACCGGCGTGGTCTCCACCACGCGGCAGAGGTCCTGAACGCTCATCTCGAGGATGAAGCCGCGGTGGCCGCCGTTGATGAAGATGCGCGGCAGCGCCAGGATCGAGCGTTCGACGTAGACCGGCAGCGCCGTGCGGGTGCCAAAGGGAGAGGTGCCGCCGACCACGTAGCCGGAGTGTTTCTGGGCCTTCTCGGGCGTACAGGGCGCGGTGCGCTTGACCCCGATCTGGCGGGCCAATTCCTTGGTGGAGACGTTGCGGTCGCCATGCATCAAGACGATGAATGGCCGCCCCGCGTCATCCTCGAAAACGAGGGTTTTGACCACCTCATGCTCGGCCACGCCGAGTTCGGCAGAGGTGGCCGCCGTACCCCCCTTCTCGACGTACTCATACTGGTGCTCGGTGAAGCTCACCCCCGCCTCGCGCAGGGTGCGGATGGCGGGGGTGACCGGAGTCTTTAATTCATGGCTCATGGTTTCCATCCTCGGGAAACAGCCTCAGGCGCCGTAGCCCTTCATGACGGCCAGCTCGCGGGGCAGGTGCTCAGCGTAGGGCTCCCAGGCGATCCACTCGCCGCTCAGGTAGCCATCCCAGTGCGCCGCCTTGAGCAGGCGAACCGCGGTGGCGTGGTCGATCTCGCCCTGGCCGATGGGGACCATGATCAGCTTTCCATCCGTGGTCACGCCGTCATGGAAGTGGACGTGCCGGATCCACGGCTTCAGCGCCATAAAGGCTTCCTGCATGGTGACATGAGCCACGCGGACCGGATGCATGATATCCCAATTGACCTGGATGGCCGGGTGTCCGACGCGGGTCATGACCGCGGCCACGTCGGCCGGGTCGCACCAGTGGTCGTGCGTCTCCAGGCAGACGGTGACGCCGCGGCTGGCCGCGTGGGGCGCGACCGCCGTGAGGGCACACGCGACGCCGTCGATGGCCTGTTCGCGGGTGATGCCGGCGGGGATGACACCACCAAAAACGCGGATGCGGGCCGCGCCGATGTCAGCGGCCAGATCGATGTAGCGCCGGGTGTCATCGATCATTTGGACGCGCTTCTGGGGATCGGCGTAGATGCAGGACGTGGCCACGCAGGAGAAGGCCACGCCCTTCTCCGCCGCCAAGGCCCGCGCCGCGGCCCGGCCGACGGCGGCCAGGCCCAGTTCGATGCCATGGCCGTGCTTGCACTCGACCCGCGGCTCGACCCCGTCGTAGCCAAGTTGCTTGGCCAGGTCGAGAAGCGCCTCCAGGCTCAGTTCGGGACAGGAGAAACTCATGAACGAGAACTTCATGGCAAGCCTTTCCAGTGGGGATGCACGACTCTGCCGCCGACCGCCCGCGGCCCCTACCCTCGCCACGCTCGGGTTCTGCCGTGGGGGACGCCACACCACCTCGATGCGTCAAGGCGCTGATAATAGAGCACCGAAGCCGACAAATCTCAACGCGCGGAAAGGGGTGGATCTGGCGCGCACTGGGATCACGAGGCAGAGGAGCTATCCTACGTGCAGAGCTTAAGCCAAAGGGGGACCGAGACTATGCCATCGTTGGTTCGGCTGCTGCTGCCGTTTCTGGCCGTGTTCTGGGGTCTGGTCGTAGGCTATTCGGTCCCGGCCGCTGCGGCCGAGCCTGACTCAGGCCTGCTGACTTACCCCGGTTTCAACCTGACGGTCCCCCCCGCCGGCCTCTCCCCCGGCTGGAGCCGTTTTGCCCATGAAGGCGAGTACACGGTCGCCATCGAGCCTGGCAGCGGCCCGGCTGGCGGCCCGTGCCTGAAGGTCGACGGGCGGGCCACGGGGACGGGCGGCCGAGCGGGGGCGCTGCAGCGGACCGGGACAATCACCGCGCCCAAGGTCTTGCAGCTACGGGTGCAGACCAAGGGCGAAGGTGGGCGCCGCTCATTGCTGGTGCAGTTCTTCAAGGCTACCGACCCGGGCGCCATCGTAGCCACGGCCTCGGCGGCCATTCCGGGCAACGACCCGGCCTGGCGCGAATTCACGGCCGAACTGCGGGTTCCCCCTGCCCTGCGTGGAACCCCGATCACGGCGCTTGTCCTGCTCTATCTGCACGGCACCGGCGCCTGCTGGTGGGACCGGGTCGAGGTGCAGGCCCTGGACCACATCCCGGTGCGGCTGGAGGACCGCGCGAGTGACCCGCGGCTGATCCGGCCGCATCCCCCGGACGGCGGCAGCGTCCGCCAGAACCCGCCGGATTTTCGCTGGCGCCCGGAACAGGCCGAGAGCTACACCCTCGAGCTCTGCCAGAAAGCGGATTTTCTCGGCCCCAGCTTGCAGACCTATGCCGGGCTGCGCCTGAACTGCTTCAACCCGCCGCAGAGGCTGGCGCCAGGGACGTGGTTCTGGCGCTACCGCGCGGCGAACGAGGATGGCGAGACCTCGGACTGGGGCACGACCCGGTCGCTGGTGCTGGCGCCGGACGCGCTGCCATTCGTCTTGCCGACGGCGGTGGGCGCCGACCTGGTCGCACCGGGGCATCCCCGTCTCTACGTGCGCCGCGACGGCCTGGAGGCCTTTCGCCGCCGCCGGGAGGCCGAGGCCAGCGTCTGGTGGGCAGCCTTCGAGCCTGGTCTTGAGCGCCGCCTGCAAACCGCACCGGCCGCCGAGCCGGTGGGGGCCGACCTCACCAAGCTGGGCAAGCCCATCGACCTGGATTACTTCAAGGTCGATGCCGAACTGCGCCAGGCCAGCAGCCAGGTCACCGACGGGCTGTGGACCCTCGCCTTCGCCTATCTCATCACCGGCGAGAGGCGCTATGCGGAGGGCGCCAAGCGCTACCTGCTGCACGTCTCGCGCTGGGACACCGCCGGCGCCACCAGCTTTGCCTCGAACGACCAGGTATTCCGCGATATTGCCATCAAGGCCGCCATGGCCTACGACTGGCTGTACGATACCCTTAGCCCCGACGAACGGGACCTGGTGCAGAACCACCTGCGGGCCCGGGGCCGGGTGCTGTTCGAGCGCTACGCCGCGCCGGAGCGCGGCATCCTGAACTACCCCTACGACTCACATGGCCAGAGCAACATCGGCTACCTGGGGCTGGTGGCGCTGGCCGTGGCAGGGGACCTCCCCGAAGCCTCCGCCTGGCTGGACTATGTGATCAAGGTCTACGCCAATTCCTTCCCGCCGTGGGGCGGTGATGATGGCGGCTGGTCCCAGGGTGTGACCTACTGGAAGTGGTCCTGTTTCTTCTCCCTCCAGTTCGTGGATGCCCTGCGCAGTGCGACGGGAATCGACCTGTACCAGAAGCCGTGGTTTCGCGAAAACGGCTGGTTCAAGCTGTACTTCCAACCGCCCTGGTGCTCGTTCTCGCATTTTGGGGACACGGGTCCCTCGGGCGTGGATGCCGCGGATGCGAACAATCTGGCGCACTACGCCGCGGTTTACGGCAGCCCGGAGTTCCGCTGGTATGCCGACGGCATCGGCGCCCCGCCGGACGCGAGCCCCTACGGCTACTTCTTCTATGACCAGACGGTGCCCGCGCGCCCGCCACTGGCAGCGCCCCAGGCGCGGCATTCGGCGGACATCGGCTGGGGCGCCATGCACTCGGCCCTCTACCGGCCGGACGATGTCATGCTCTTCGCCAAGGCCAGTCCCTACGGCTCGTATTCTCACAGCCATGCCGACCAGAACAGCTTCGTGCTCTATGCCTTCGGCGAGGCCCTCGCCATCGACAGTGGCTACTACCCCTGGTACGGCAGCGCGCACCACCTGGAGTGGGCGCAGCAGAGCCGGGCCCACAACACCATTCTGGTCAACGGCGGCGGGCAGCCGATCCAGGACCTGACGGCCGCGGGCCAGTCCATCGCCTTCCATGGCGGCAGTGCCTTCAGCTACTGGCAGGGCGAAGCCGCCGGGGCCTATGCCGGCAAGCTGACGCGGTTCCGGCGGCACATTCTGCACCTGCCGCCCAACCGCTTTGTGATCTTCGATGACCTCGAAGCCGCCCAGCCGGCGCGTTTCCAGTGGCTGCTGCACAGCCTGGAAGCGGCCGAGATCGTGCCGGCCGAACGAGCCGTACGGCTGCACCGGGGGCAGGCCCGACTGGCCGTAAGGCACCTCCTCCCCACGGACCTGGCGCAGAGCCAGACGGATCAGTTCAGCGTGCCGCCGGAGTCTCGCGGCGGCACCTACCCGAACCAGTGGCACTACACGGCCGAGACGAGCGCCGAGACCACAACGGCTCGCTTCCTCACCCTGCTCCAGGCCTTCACCGAGCCCGCGGCCGCCCTGGCCACCGCCGAGGCGGTGCCCAGCCTGACCGCTACCGGGCTGCGGCTGGCCTCGCCTGACCGGCGGCTGACCGCGGCGTTCGCTACCGACCCGGCGGCGACTACCACCCTCGACGACCTCGCCTTCACCGGCCTGGCCGCAGCCTGCGAAGTTCGCACGGACACCCCCCAGGACGCTCCCGCCGTCGTGACGCGCTACCTGCTGGTACACGGGCGCACCCTGCGCCTCGGGGGAAAGACCCTGGTCGACGCCGACCTCCCGCTCAGCGTCAGTGTCGGACGGCTCGGCAGGGCGGTTCGCGGCGAGGTGACCGCGGCCCACAGTCTGACCGTCAGCCTCCATCTCCCCGAGGCTCCCGGGACGGTGGAAACCGCTGGCACGTGGACCTTCGACGCCGTCACCGGCCTCCTGCGCCTGAGACTGGAGGCCGGGTCACACACCTTCGTCGCCCGTCCGGCAGGTCCGCCCGAGTCGCCCATGGACGTGGCGCTGAGCCTCGGCGCGAGTCCGGCGCGGACGGCCTGGAATAGCGGCGAGAGCGCCAACCTGACGCAGGTCGCCTGGGGCGACTTTGCGGCGGCGCCGGGGGTGTACCGGGCCCTGCGTGAGGGGGTCGGCCGAGCCTGGGTCAACCGCCAGGAGGTGACGGCTGGCGGCGAGGTCCTGCTGGGGGCACGCAACGACCTGCTGGCCGAGCGGGAGACGAGCCCCGCGGCCGAGCCGCCCTTGCGTCTCTCTCTGCGGCCGCTCTACACCGCGGACGAGGCGATCGAGCAGAGCTTCCTTCCGGACGATGAGGCGCGCTTGAGCCGGGCACTGCGCATCGAGGCCGAGTCCTACGTCGAAGGCATCCGCGGCACGCCCAGCATCTACTCCCACCGCCCCTTTCTCTCCGGTGGCAAGGGCGTCGCCACGCCAGCCACCATCGGCGTCGGCGCACGCTGGCGCATTGAGGTGCCCGCGGCCGGCCGTTACCGCCTGGTGCTGAAAGTCGCCACCCACGAACCCGCCGCCGTCCGGGCGCTGCGGGTCGACGGCCAGGGGCTGCCGGCTGACGCGCAACCCATCCGCATCCCCAGCACGGGCGGCTTTGGCGCCATCCCGGCAGAATGGCGGCATGTCCTGGTCTGCGCCGCCGGGGGACAGCCTGCCGAGATCGCCCTGACCGCGGGGAGCCACACCCTTGAGCTCATCGGGGTTGTCGGGGCCCTCAATCTCGACTACCTGCTGCTGCTACCCCGCTGAGCCTTTCTTCTTCAGGCGGTAGGCGCATTGGAGCCGGCGGTCCGCACCGGCGCGAACCGGGGCTTCCGCCGTCTCTGAGGTCTTGCAGACGGCGGATACCGCGAACCCGCCCGGAACGGGCGATGGCATCGCGGGCTCCAGCTCAGCCCCCGGCTGGTGCCGGACATACCGGAATGAGACTTGCCAACGCGGTTCCCATTCCGATCCGGCCGGGACGCGCCGGATCGCCCGGAGGGCGGCCCTGCGTGGCCGCCGCGGCGCCGACGCAGCGGCGCCCTCCAACGCCCTTCGTCCGCCGCGGCGGACGAAGGGCGGAATGGGAAGCACCTGGTGTCATACGAGGTTGCGGCAAGTCTCATACAAGGGAGGCAAGCGGGGTCATGGCCGACGTCGGCCAGATCCAGCGGGGGGCTCTTTTTTGAAGCCTTGGGCGGCGGCCAGCTCAGGTTGCGTTGCCGCTGGCCCCGACAGGGTGTTCCGCCAGATATCTGCGCAGGCTGTCCTGCAGGATGCCCACGGCAGTCTCGAGATCGGCGAGGACAGCCTCCACCCCGTCGAGAGTCCCCTCCCGGCCCATGAGTTCGACCCGCAGAGCCGCCTCCTGCGCTGGATTGTAGCCAAAGACCGCGACCATGCCCTTGAGCGTATGCGCCGCGACCCGCAGCGCTTCGCGGTCAGAGGCGGCGACGGCGTTCCGCACGGCGATCATCAGGGTGTCGCACTCGGGAAGGAAAATCCGGGTAACGTGGGTCAGGAACGACGCATCCCCATCGAAGCTCATGAGCAGCTCCTGCTCGCTGGTGCCGTCAGCGGCCGCGCCGCTCGGCCCCGTACCCGACTCGGGACTTCCCCTAGTCCCCATGACCTCCCGGATGACACCCGCCAACTGCTGCTGGGTCAACGGCTTCGAGACATACCCGCTCATGCCGGCCTCGAGACAACGTTCGCGGTCGCCCTTCATGGCGTGGGCGGTCATGGCGATGATCGACACCTCGGGGTTCAGTACGCCGGAGGTAGGATCCCGGATGATGCGGGTCGCCGTCAGTCCATCCATCTCGGGCATCTGGACGTCCATCAGCACCAGGTCGAAGGCCTCCTGCCGCAGCCGTTCCACGGCGGCCTTGCCCGTGCCTACGACGGTGGCCTGGTGGCCCTGCTTGGTGAGCGCATACACCGCCAGCTCCTGGTTGACCGTATTGTCTTCCGCGACCAGGACCCGAAGTGCCCTCTGCGAGGGGGGCTTCGGGTCGGTGCCGGAGGCCTCCGGGACGGCCAGGGCGTGGTGCTTGCGGGCCTGCTCCATGACCACGGTGCCGAGGCAGAGCAGGATCACGTCAAGCAGCTCGGACTGCTTCAGAGGCTTGAGCAAGAAACCCTTGATCCCTAGACGTTTGCGGCGCTCGTGGTCACCTGAACGGGGGCCCGAACTCAGCATGATCACCGGCAGATCGCCGTAGCGCGGGTCGGTCCGTAGGTGCTCCATAAGACTGAAGCCATCCCCGCCAGGCATGTTGCAGTCCAGGAGGATCAGGCGGAAAGGCTCGCGCAGTCGCGTCGCCCGCTCCAGCGCCACCACGGCGTTCAGGGCGCTGTCCACGGCGGCCGGTACGACCTTCCAGTTGCACAGCATCTGGGTCAGGATTTCACGGTTGGTCTGATTGTCGTCCACCACCAGGATCTTGAGTCCGTTCAACTGCTCGGGAACAAGGCGGCAGGCAAAACTCTCTCCCTCGGCCTGCCGGCGCAGTTTTGCCCCGAAGAAGAAGACCGTGCCGGGAGCCCCATGGTGAGCCGCCGGATTGGGGCTCACCAGGCTCAGCGTCCCGCCCATCATCTTGACGAGCTGCCGCGAAATGCTCAGCCCAAGCCCGGTGCCGCCGAAGCGGCGCGTGGTCGAGCCATCGGCTTGCGTAAACGCCTGAAATACAGAGGCCTGCTTGTCCGGCGGAATACCCATGCCGGTATCGCTGACGCTGACCGTCAACTCGACCGTTTCGTCGGCGCCATCGCGCGCCGAGATCCGGACCACAATCTCGCCCTTCTCGGTGAACTTGACCGCATTGCCGACCAGGTTGACGACCACCTGTCGCAGGCGCAAGGGATCGCCGATGAGCTGTTCCGGCACCTGGCTGTCGACCGCCAGCGCCAACTCCAGCCCTTTCCGGTCGGCGCGCAGGCTCTCGATCCGCAGCGCGTCTCCGATCACATCGCGGACCGAAAAGCTCACCTCCTCGAGTTCCAGTTTCCCCGCCTCAATCTTGGAGAAGTCGAGGATGTCGTTGAGCAGGGCCAGGAGCGTGAGGGCGGAATCGTGTACCGTATCAAGGTAGCGCCGCTGCTCGGCATTGAGCGCGGTGTCCAGCGCCAGTTCGGTCATGCCGATGATGCCGTTCATCGGCGTGCGAATCTCGTGGCTCATGTTGGCGAGGAATTCGCTCTTGGCGCGGTTCGCCTCTTCGGCCCTCGCGCTGGTCTCGATCAGGGCGGTTTCCGCCTGTTTCTGGGCGCTGATATCCCTGACGGTCGCCTGGAGGAAGGCCTTGCCGCCAACCTCTACCCGGGTCAGCAGCACGGTCGCGGGGAACTCCATACCGTCCACCCGCCGGTGCCGCCACTCGAAGAAATGGCTGCCCTTTGACATCGCTTCCTCGATGACCTCCCGCGCCTTGTCCGGGGAGGCGCGCCCGTCCGGCTGGCATTCCGGTGAGCAATCCCACGGACCGAGGGTGGTGAAATGCGCCTCGTCCCGGGCGCCGAACATCGCCACGCAGGCCGGATTGCCCGAGGTGAACCGCCACGACGGCGGCTCCAAAGCCATGATCGCATCGCGCGAGCTGACGAAAAGAGCCCGGAACCGCTCCTCGGCAAGCAGTCTCGCCGCTTGTTCCCGCGCTTGCTCCACCGCCCAGCGCTCCCGCTGCTCGGCTTCCGCGTGACGCTTGCCGGCGCGCAGCAACAGCAACCAGAAACAGAACGGAACCAGCAGCACAACCAGAAGAGAGGCCGTGACCAACCCCATGCGCCACCGCAGCGCTTCCATGGCGGCAGCAGCATGCGCGTTCAGCGCCGTGGAGAGTCGCCGTACGCCCTCGGCATAGAGCTGTTTCTGCTGTCCGTATTCGGCGCTGATCAGGACCGCCGTGGCCGCACGCAGCTCCCCCTGCCGAACCAGCCCGAAGGCGGTATTCTCCATCTCGACCAACTTCCGGTTGGCAGTATCGGTCTCGGCAGTGAACTCGCGCAAGGCGCCCATACTGAGGCGCTGGCTCTCCTCAATGGCGGCATCCAATGACGGCACAACGCCGCGGTAGCGTTCTTCCCAGGCGGGATCGCCAGTGGCCGCGGCCATACGCGCGGACATGGTCAGGACTTCATCTAAACGCCCAATTTCACCGGCCAACACCAGTAAGCGGTTGTCGCAGGCCTGGGCGTGATTGAGGTATCCCCGCAGGACCTGAAATTGGAGCCCGATCCAGAAGGCTGCCCCCCCGGCAACCGCAAGGAAGGCGGCGAGATACCACGCCGGGCGCAGTCTTGCGCTGGCGTTCGGGGATGTGCCATCCATTATGGGGTCTCCGGCCGACGACCAACCGGCGTCGCGGCGGCTGCCTTAACTTGCGTTTCCTAACCGCCTACAGCCTAAACACCTAACCGCTTTGGCGTCCTGGGGGAAGCCTAGGCTCTGTAACTGCCTTTAGTAATATACCACACTTTGGTGGCGCCACGGTAATTCCGGGGGTTCGATCCCGGGCCGCCACTTCCATGGAAGCCCTGTCGTGGCCAGGGGCGCAGGTCAGTTCCGTAGGGGTTTCTGTTTCGATCGTCTCCGCGTCCGGCGAGCAGAACGGGTCACGTGACTCTTGGGGGAGACTTCCGGCGAGACGTGTCGCGAAGGCCAGACGCCGCGGAGCGCTGAAAGCGCGGCCATTCCTCAGTACCCAGGGCGGTGCTGAGGGATTACGCCCCTTTGGGGCTCGGAGCGCTGAA
>CAILKC010000309.1 GCA_903834675.1 uncultured Victivallales bacterium
CGTTTCGGGCGCCCAGGGCAACGCCCTGGGTACCCGTCCACAGCGCAGATTGAGCCCTGGAGGGGCGGACCATGCGACCACGGTGCGAAGGTGGGGTAGATGGCTCGCCCCTACAGGGCTCAAACCCATATCCACTCTATTCCCAGGGCGTTGCCCTGGGCTGGTATGGCAGCGCGCCTTCAGCGCTTCAGACGGACTCTCCTATTGCACAGGTCCAAAAAAAACTCACTGCCCCAAGGGCGGGGCAGTGAGCAGTCTTGCAGCGTGCGCTGTCGCGCGACGCGGACCTCACTTCATGGGCAGGATCTTGTACATGCCCACGCCGCAGGTTCCGCAGATGCCCTTGACGGCCGGCCGACCATTCTTCATGGTGACCTTCGTGGCCTTGGTCATCGTCTTCTTGGCCTTGCACTTCACGCAATACGCGATTTCTGCCGCCATCGTCTTGCCTCTCCTTGCTGAGGGTTGCACTTTACCGGCCCCCGAACAGACCTATATTGCCTCGCTAGAGGGTCGGCGGCCTCTGGGAACCACTTCCCACGCATCCGAACGCTACCACAGTACACCTGAATATGAGGCTATTGCAAATGTCCGGTGCGGAAAAAAACCCGGCGGCTCCGCGGGTCTTGCGCTCAGAGGACGTGTTGCGCCGCGCCCGCGAGGTCATCGACATCGAGATTGAGGGCCTGAATACGCTGCGCGGCAACCTCGGCGAATCCTTCGTTCAGCTTGTCAGTTGCTGTCTGGACGTGCTGGAGCGGGGGGGCAAGCTAGTGGTCTCCGGCGTTGGCAAGAGTGGCCACATCGGACACAAGCTGGCGGCCACGCTGGCCAGCACCGGTTCGCGCTCGGTGTTCATGCATCCGGTAGAGGCCATGCACGGCGACTTGGGCATCCTGGCGGCGGAGGATCTGTTGTTGGCCGTCAGCTACAGCGGTGAAACCGATGAGATGCTGGCGTTGCTGCCGTCCGCCAAGCGCATTGGGGCCGCCGTGGTCGCCATCACCGGCAACCCGCAGAGTCAGTTGGCCCGGTGGTCCGACCTGGTGGTGCCCATGGCGGTGTCGCGCGAGGCGTGTCCCTTCAACCTCGCGCCGACGACCACCACCACGGCTCTGCTGGCGCTCGGGGACGCTCTCGCCATCGTGCTGCTGGAGTGCCGACGCTTCGGTCTGGATGACTACGCCAGGCTCCATCCCGCCGGCGCCATTGGCCGCAGTATCACCCTGCGGGTTACCGACATCATGCGGACCGGAGAGCGCTTTGCCGCCGTGCGACCGGAGACGCCGGTGCGCGATGCCTTGGTGGCCATGACTCAGGCTCGCTGCGGCGCCGTGGCGGTCGTGGATGCGCAGGGGGTGCTGGAGGGCATCTTCACGGACGGCGACTTCCGACGGCGTATCACCGGCGACGTGGCCGTGCTGCACGCGCCCATTCGCACCGTCATGACCCCGAAGCCTATCGTTATCCGCGCTGACGCCATGGCGGTCGAACTGGTGAAGCTGCTGGAACAACGCAAGATTGACGATGTGCTCGTGGTGGATGCCGAACACCACGCCGTCGGCCTGGTGGACATTCAGGACCTGACGCGCTTTAAGCTCATGTAGCCCGGCCGCGAGCCGAGGCTTTGGCGGCACCAGCAGTTGATCGCGACGCCATCTCTTCAGTTCTTGACGGAGGATGCGACCATGAAGCTCGGGCTGGTAACCTATAACATCGCGGCGGCGTGGGACCTCGACACCCTCCTGCGGGTCTGCGCCGACACGGGCCTGACGGGCGTGGAACTGCGTACCACCCATGCTCATGGCGTCGAGACCTCCCTGACCGCGGCGCAGCGCCGCGAAGTAGCGCGCCGCTTTGCCGATAGTCCCGTGCGCCTGGTCGGCTTGGGCAGCACCTTCGAGTACCACTCCGCCGACCCGACCGAACTGCGCCGGCAGATCGAGGGCACCAAGGGCTATGTCCGACTGGCAGCAGACGTCGGAGCGGGCGGGGTGAAAGTCCGGCCGAACGCGCTGCCGGAAGGCGTGCCGGTGGCGCGCACTCTGGAGCAGATCGGACAGGCCCTGAACGAGGTGGCGACTGACGCGGCGAACCTGGGCGTCGAAATACGCCTGGAAGTCCACGGTCGCGGCACCTGCCTGCCGCCGCACCTGGCCGCGATCATGGCGGTGGCCACGCACCCGAACGCCAAGGTCTGCTGGAACTCCAATCCCGCCACCGACCTCGATGTCGCCGGCTGCCTTGAACCTAACTTCCGGTTGCTCGCGGACCGCATCGGGCTGGTTCACATCAACCGCCTGCACTGCGGCTACCCCTACGCCGAGCTATTCCGCCTGCTGAAGACCGCGGGATACAACGATTACTGCCTGGCAGAAGTCCCTGCCGTCGGCGACGTGGCGGCCGCCACGGAGTTCCTGCGCTACTATCATCTGTGCTTCGAACTGCTGGGTGGCGCCTAACGTATACCCGGCCAGGCCCAGGACTTCTGCTCTCCGGCCTTGCTCGCCGTCCAGTGCAGGCCACCCGCCAAGTGGGCTGCGGTGATGACCTGGCGGAAGGTCCCATCGGCGCGCACGGAGAGCGGTTGACCGTCGACCGCAAGCACCGTTCCTGCCTCGGCGCCGCCGGTGACGATCAACTCCGCGTCCTGGCGGGCAAAGAAGGCGATAACCGCGGGCCCCTGCGCCGCTGCCTCCAGGTCGCTGGCCACCAGGTGGCGCAGCGCTTCGACTCGTACGGGGCTGCTCGTGGCGCTCAGCAGATCCAGTACGACCGGGGCCGTCAGGGCCTTTCTGCCGACCTTGAGGATGGCCTCGGCCGCCGCCTGGTCAGGCAGGCGCACGGCCAGCCTGGCCCAGCTTGCCAGCAGGCTCGTCAGCAGGTCGAAGTCTTCCACGCCCTGCCGGATAAGCAGCAGGCGCAGAGACGGCACCAACGGCCCTTTGCCGGCGGGATCGGGGTAGAATAGCGACGCCTGGCCGGCCGAGTAGTGGTAGAGTTGCTCATTGTTGCGGCCGACGGGCACCGGCGCCGCGGTGGGCTTCTCCCATGGGTTGATGCCATTCCACCAGCAGGCGTTCCACAACAACCCGCCCGCGGCAGAGGCGCTGAGAGCGTGCCACATGAAGGTTCGGTGCGACAGCGGCGTGCTTTCGATGGAAGCGGTCATGTTGTAGACCCAGACCTCATCTCCGGCCAGCCGCCGCGGTCCCACGACCTCCGGCCTGGCGCTGCTCCAGGGCACGATCCAGGCGTTGACTTTGCCCCATATGGCCTGCCCCGTGGCGGGATCGGTGGTCGCCAGCACCTTCAGGTCGGAGGCGCCCTGGTGGATGAGGTCGCAGAGTGCGCCGACCTTATCCATGTAGTCGGTTTCCGGTTCATCGTAGGGGTAGACATAGGCCAGGTCCAGCAACCCGGCCTGGCGCAAACGCTCTGCCATCTGGCGGTTCAGTTCGGAGTACGCCCCGGCAAAGCCCTCGTCGGCCAGCGCGGTGAACCCGGCCAGCTTGAAGCGCGGCTTCCAGCCCTCGCTGCAACCGCCACCAAACATCGGCCCGAGCGTCAGCGCCGTGGCCCGATAGCGCCGGGCCGCCACGAGAATCTGGTCGAAGCGCGTCCAGTCGAAACTCAGCACGCCATCCTTCATCTGTACCGCCGGGGCGGCCGCCAGGTTGAAGCCGCTGAGGCGGTGTGCCGCCAGGATGTCCCAGGCCAGGGCCAGCGCGTCCGTGTCGTTCAGCCCAGGGTAGAAGCGCCGGATGGGCGGGCCGCCCACCAGCACCATCGAGCGGTAGTGCGGCACCTCCGGCAGATCGAAACCCCAGCGCCGCAGGACCAGCGGCAGGCGCGCCAACACCCGGTCTCCAGAGCGCACGGTCACGGCCGAGCGGTACTCTCCGGGCGGCAAACCCACCGGGGCCGCCCAGTCGATCCAGAAGATCACGTTCCCCGTTGCCACCGCCGCCGGTTCGGGGGCGTTGTGGGCCAGCAGCGGGTCCGGCGTACGGCCCTTGGGAAAAGCCGGGTCCAGCGGTTCGGTCACGTTCACGCAGTGGGCGACGTAGGCGGACAGCGTCGCGGCCGAGAGCGGGCCAGGCCCGGTCGGGGCAGCAAACTCCAGTCGTAACGGGGCCAGGTCCGTGGCCGGGCTTACCACGAGCTGGCATAGGTCGTGGCCGTTGCCGGGCGCGGCCAGGCTGATTGCCGCGGCCGCCGGTGCAGCCGTCGGCAGAGCGGTGTCTGGGTAGAGGCGCGTTTCGGCCCGTTCGGACCAGATCAGCGCTCCCTCGACCACGGCCAGCCGCCGAGCCGTGATCTCGGCCGGCGCATCGTCCCATGGGTGCTCGCGCCGGTAGGCCGCCTCCAGCTCGGGCGTCAGGTTCTCGGAGATGCTGATCTCGTCCCACCACGAGGTGCCGACCTGGTCCTGCATCGTCTGCATGGTCAGCACCGGGCTCAGCCACAGCTCGTCAGGGCGGGTGCGGTAGCGCGCCAGGTTCAGGGTCCACTCGACGTCCCCCCGCCGATCCGTCTGCGGGAAAACGCGCTGGCCCGTATTGGTCTGCAAGAACAGATAGGTGCGGCTGGATCCCGGTTGCTGAGCCCTGCACCACCAGGTGACCCAGTACTCTGCGTCGGCCCTGACCGGGATGCGCTTCCCCGCGCAGGTGGTCCAGGTGCTTGGGGTCCCGGCGAGACGCAGGCAGCGTTGGCCCACCCGCGCTCCGGCGTCCTCCAGGAAGACGGTCTTGCCGAGCTTGCCAAACTCACCCTGAGCCCACTCGCTGGCGAAGCCATCGGGGCCGGCCTGCTCGAAGCCGGGGTTGGCAACCAGGTTGACTGCCGGGGCGGCCGCCCGGCCTACCCCTGTGCTCAGGATCAGGGCGCCGAGCAGCGCCAGAACGCCCTTGGATATCGTCATCATAGCCGACCCTCCACGAGGCTCGCTTGGCCGATCAACCCCCACAACATGGCGACTGGAAACATGACCATAGCCGCAGAGCTCCGCGCCAACAAGCCGTACGGATCAGGGCTTCAAGCAGGCGTGCGGGGGCGGTCGCGGTGCTATGGTAGCAGGTCGTAGTGCGGCTACGACTCTCCGGCGAGGGCTAATCGGGAACCGCACCTGGCCGGATTGGGGAGGCTCTTGCAGAACCTCGGATCACCAGCCTCTCGCCTGGAGCCGGCGGTCCGCACCGGCACTGCCGGGGCTTCCGCCGTACCTGGGGGTCTTGCCGACGGCGGGCACCGCGAACCCGCCCGGAACGGGCGCTGGCATCGCGGGCTCCAGGGCCAGACGCGGAGTTCTGCAAGAGCCTCTGGGAGTATGATTACTGAAGGAGACGCAGCAATGAAGCGCAGCATCCTGGTGGTCGGCGCCCACGCAGACGACAATGAGATCCAGACGGGCGGCACGCTCCTGAAGTACCGCGACGCCGGGTACTCGGTGGTCTATGTGATGGCCACCAACAACATGTCTGGCGGCGTCAGTGAACTGCAGAGCGATGGCACGGTTCGGACGACGCATGAGGGCACCGTAGACATGATGGCACGCCGCAAGCGCGAGTGCGACGAGGCGGCGCGGCAGCTGGGCACGGCGCCGATCCACCTCGACCACCCCCAGCGCCACTACTGGGATGTGGCCGAGCAGAAGGAGGTCGAACTGCGCTACGGTTGCGCCCTGCCCGCGGGCGTGGCGGCGAACGTACCGAGCATCCTGACCGCCCAGGAAGACCCGCCCAGCCTCAAACGCCTGGCGGACCTCATCCTGGAGAAGGACCCCGAGTGCGTGTTCACCCACGGCGTCGCCGCGATGAACGTTGAACACTTCACCACCTCACTGCTGGCGACCGCCGCCTACTGGCAGGCCGTCGACCAGGGGTTCCGGGGTGCCCTGCTGCACTGGCGCGAGCCCAACACGCGCCTGGGCGAGTTCAACTGCCGCTGGGAGACGTTCATCGACTTCACGCCCTATCTGGACCGCAAGATGGCCCTGATTGGCGTGCATCGCTGCCAGATGCCGAAGGCGCACCTGCCGAGCTTCGGGCATCGGCAGTTGGCGCTGCAATGGGGCACTGCCTGCGGCTGCGGCGCCGCGGAGGTCTTCACCTGGGTCCGGCACGCCGACTACCGCGACATCCAAGGCGGAATCCACCCACCCCTGACTCTCGAACTGATCCAGAATACGAGGTAGCCGAGGCAGCCATGACGGAGGTGCTTGCCGAACCCTCGGCTCGCCAGAGTCTCGCGACCTAGAGGTGGCGCCGGCTCTCGCGGCCCCTGTTTTCACTCTCCCTGCGTGCGCTTCATCCGATGCACCCCATTTCCCATAGGACCCCCGACATCAGGACGTCCCTCAGTCAGGAATCACCCCATGCAGAACCCCTCAAGTCTCGAGCGTGAACTCAGACGCACCAACCCCGACTACATCGTTCATGTGCCGGGCAGCCTCGACGGCAGTTCCGGCGACGGCGGCAATGAGCATTTTCTCGTCTTCGACGGACCTGATGGCTCGCTCATGGCGGTCTGGACCCAGAGCACCTTTGAAGGACAGCCGGACCACCGCATCGTCTTCTCCCGTAGTACCACCGGGGGACTCACCTGGTCGCAGCCACGGACGATCGCTGGCCCCGGAAAAGACCTGGACCCGAAAACGGGCAAGGGCATGACGAGCTGGGGTTTTCCCCTCGTTTCACGAAGCGGCCGTATCTATGTGCTTTACAACAAGCAGATGGGCCTGGTCGATGTCCTTCACCAATTCACCGGCTTGATGGCAGGAAAACACAGCGATGACAGGGGTGAGACCTGGTCGGCAGAAGAGATCATTCCGATGCCCAGGAGCGTCTGGGACGATCCTGACCCAGGCATGCCGGCCAACTGGATCGTCTGGCAGAAGCCGGAACGCCTTTCCGAGGGCAAGTACTACGTCGGGTTCACCCGTTGGCTGTCCACCAAGGTGCGCCACGAACCGCCGCAAGGTCATTATTGGGCCTGGGAATCGGTGGTCGAATTTATGCGGTTTGAAAATGTGGACGAGAACCCCTCTGTAGGCGATCTGAAGATCCGCTATTTCGCTGAGAACGAAGCGGCCCTGCGCGTCGCTTTCCCCGCCAACAACGCCATGAGCGTCGCGCAAGAACCCTCCCTGGTGAAGCTTCCGGACGGCCGACTGTTCTGTAGCATGCGCACCTTCACCGGCCACCCCTACTACTCGGTTTCGCCCGACGCCGGCCGGTCCTGGTCGACACCTGAAGCGCTCCGCTATCATGACGACAGCGTGCCCATGCTTCATCCGATCAGCCCCGTGCCCATCTACGAGGTCGAGGACGGGGTCTACGCGCTCTTCATCCACAATCATAACGGCCATTTCGGTCCGTGGGTCGGCGGCGACGCGCAGAAACCCGGCGATTCGCTCTGGCACCGGCGCCCTCTCTGGATACTGCGGGGAACCTATCAACCGAGGGCCCGGCAACCCGTGTGGTTCTCGCCGCCGCGATTTCTCATGGACAACGACGGGGTGGCGCTGGGCTACGGGAAGGGACGCACCGATCTCGCGTTGTATGCGAGCCTGACCCGGCACCATGGCCAGGCCGTGTTATGGTACCCAGACCGGAAGTTCTTCTTGTTGGGGAAGAAGCTGGCGCCTTTCCTCGATTAGCGCGAACTTGGACACAGGGCGACACGTCGCCAGCGTGAGGCAGGTCATGGGCAGATTGCGGGGTCAGGGGTTGGGGCGTGCCACGACCGCATGCCGTGGAAGCTGGACGCTTGTGGCGGCCTGGGGGCTGCTCATGTTGCGGTTGAGCACCCTGCCCTTGGCTGCCGCCGCGGTCGTCGGCTACCCATACCGTTGCGAATTCCGCGACGCCTATGTTCCCATCGAGGCTGGCGCCGGGGCGACCGGTGACATCTGTGCCGATTGGGATGACAATTCCAAGTGGTCTAACGCCACCGTGCGCTACCGGGCGGACCACCGCCAGGAGGAGAGGGCCTGTCAGGAGATCGAGATCCTCGACCCGGGAACCCGTTGCGCCGAAATAAGGTTGCGTTTTCCCGTCTCCGTCAAGAACGGCAAGCACTACACCGCAACTATATCTGTACGCTCAGATACAGAGATGCTCATCCTGATCGCCGTCGGCAAGGGGGCGCCACCCTGGACGCGCTATCTGAAGGGTGAGGTTCTCGCCGGTCCTGACTGGAACGAGGCGACCCTCTCGGGCCGGTCCGAGGTAGACGATCCCGAGTCGAGAGTCGTCATGCAGTTCCCCAAGGCCGGCAAGGTCTGGATCCGTTCGTTCAGCCTGGCTGAGAGCGACCAAGCGCCGCCGCCCGCCCCCACCGCCTCGATGCGTGAAGGCAACCTGATACCGAATGGCGATTTCGCCCTCGGCTCCTACGGCTGGACCAGCTTCGGCGATCCCGAGCGGAATCCTACCCTCAATCTCCGCGAGACGATGATGCGCTACTCCGTGGATCCACCGGCATGTGGCGTACACCTGATCGACGGCAAACCGGTACTGAGCCTGGCCTTGTCGCCAGAAACGTTCTCGCTGCTCTTCTCTCCCATGGTCAATGTCGTGCCTGGTGGCCCCTTCGAAGCGCGAGTGTCGGCCCGGCGCGTCGGCGGATCGGGTCCCGTGCAGCTCGGACTCTTCGGCCTTGACTGGCAGGGGGCAAGAATCAGTCGGCAAGTCGGCAGCGAATGGGTCGACGTGTCCTTGCGCGGCCTCTTTCCGCTGCGGGGATTCCTGCAAGTCCGCACGGAGATTCTGGCTTCAGGTAACGGTACGCTTGAAATCAGAGAGGTCGCGCTGGAGCAAAGAGCCCCGGCGCCAGGCTCGGCGACACCCAAGGCCTTCGGGGTCGTCTCCCAGCGTTCCCTGCCCCTCTATGAAACGGGCCTCCCCGTACTGCTTAACCTCCGCTCCGCCAACGCCATGGGCGAAAGGGTCAGCTGGCGTGTCGTCGACAGCGTGGAGAAGGAGGTGCGCTCCGGAACCTGGGAACTGACCTCGGGCAACGCCGATTTCGCCTTCACCGATCTGCCGGTAGGGTGGTACCAACTGCGCTGGGATGCTCCCTGGGCTGGCACCCACGGCCGCGGGCGGCTGAGCCTTGGGGTCGTCCCGGAAGCCAAGCGCCGCGCCGGCAGCGCCTCGCCCTTCGGCATCCACGTCGAAGGCTCGCGACTGGGGGTGGAGAAGATGCGGCTGCTGGGCGTCCAGTGGCTGCGAACCAACAATCCGCTCTTCACCAAGTGGACTGCCGTCCAACCGCGAAAAGACGTATTTCTCTTTCCCGACGAGTTTGTCGACCGCTTCTGCGCGGCCGGATTCAGTATTCTCGGGAACCTGGACCGCACCCCTCAATGGGCCTCACCCAATCCGTCAGACGTCATGATCGGGACGGATTTCATGGACTACAAGCGCGACCTGCCCAACGACTTGGCCGCCTGGCAAGTCTATGTCCGTAACCTGGTTGAACGCTACAAAGGCAAGATCAATCACTGGGAGATCTGGAATGAACCCGACATCCGCTTTCTGCGCCCACCGCCCGGGATGACGCATGCCGAGGCCTACGCCAAACTGTTGGAGACGGCGGCCAAGGCGGCCAAGGCAGTGAATCCGGAGGCGGTCATCGTCGGGGGCCCCGCTTACTTCTTCCATAAGCGCGGCGACTACAAAGAGTGCCAGGAAGACTTCACCGAGCGCCTGGTGGAAGACGCTGCCTTTGGGCTTCTTGATGTGTTCGGCTTCCATCACTATGTCCATGATCGTCGTCTGCTCGATACCTCCAGTTTACCCGCGGACCGCCTCGCCTGGATCCGCACCGCAATGGCCAAACACGGGAAAAGCCCGGTGGTCTGGAACACCGAATGGGGATATTCTGATTTCGGGAACTCCGCCGCTGCCGTCGTCTTCCCCGGCAGCAGTCTCTCCATTGACGATGCGGCCGCCGACTTCGTCTACTGGTCGGTCGCGCAGCTGGCGCTGGGGATAGAGAAGATCTTCTGGTATGACGGACAGGATAACTTCTACTATGCCCACCACAGCACCAAAGCGTTCTTCGACTACCGCGAACCGCGCCCCATCGCGGTGGCCTGCGCCATCCTCACCAAGACGCTCGACGGTATGGTCTTCTCGCGAGAAGACCCTCTGCCGGGCGGGCGCGCCGTTCGTTTCACCTCCCCGGGACGGGAGGTCGTCGTGGTCTGGGCCTGCAAGGGCGGAACGGTTTCCTACCCCGTTCCGGACGGCACCATGGCTTTTGACCACCTCGGGCGCGGTCTGGCCACCGAGAAGGGCACGGCGTCTATCTCGGCTAAGCCGGTCTACATCGTCGTGAAGCCATAGCCTCTGACGGCTTTGACGGAGAACCCAAGGGGGGGGCCGTTTCCGGCCCAGCGTACGGCGCCATGGCCTCTGCTGACGGGCCCACGTTTCTTCCAGGTTGAGGAGTGACCGATGACTATTCCGAGACGCCTCCGCTGGCTGCTGACCGGGGGACTGGTGCTGGGGGCAACCTGGGCACAAACCGCCGAATCAGGCCCGCTGACCGCGGCGCTGGCCCGCGGCGAACGAACCTGGGCCGCGGCGCAGGCTTTGACTCCAGAGTTGACCTCCCGCGAGATCTTTGACTATGTGCTGACGCTCTGCGAAAGCCGCCGTCTGCCGGAACGGGTGCAGCCGCTGCTGGAGACGGCCGCCCGCATGCAGAACCGTGACCGCGGCAGCCGGGGCTATGGGAACTTCCGCTGGCGCTGGCGCGACGGCGATGTCCAGGACGCCAACGCGGTGGAATTCTGCATGCAGCACGGCGTGCTGCTCCGGCTGCGCCACTGGGAGGCGCTGCCTGCCGCAACCCGGGCTATCCTCGACGACATCTACGCCCTGGCGGTTGTCGGCTGCCTGCGCCACACCGTGCCGGAAAGCTACACCAACATAGCCCTCATGAACGCCCAGAACCTGGTTCTGCTCGGCGAGGCCCTCGGGCAGCCCGAAGTCCTGGCCGAAGGCAAGAGCCGCCTGGAGCAGATCTGCCTCTACACCGCCGAGGCCGGGATTCACGAGTACGCCAGTCCGACCTACTACGGCGTCGATCTCGACTGCCTGCTTGTGCTCAAGGCCTGCGCGCGTGACCCGGCCGTCCGCCAACTGACCGAGGTGCTGCTGGAGCTGTTTTGGGAGGACCTCGCCGCCAACTGGTTCGCCCCCGGCGGCCGACTCGGCGGAACGCATAGCCGCGACTACGACTACCTGCGCGGTCTCGGCTACCTCGACCAGCACCTGCGCTCGGCGGGGTGGCTGCCCGCCGAGCCCGACAAGCTCACCGTGCTGCAGACCATCGCCGCCTGGACCCCGCCGGCCGAACTCGGCGAACGCAACCGCTCGTACCCACGCACTGTCCACCAGCGCTGGGGACACGGCGCCATGGAGGCGCGTCTTCTGCAGGTCTTCCCTGACGTGGCCCTGAGTACATCCGGGGCCGCCTACGGCAACATGGACCTGCCCCTGACCCTCGACTTCGCGGGCGACCGCAGCGCCGTGCGGGGATACTTCATCGCCGACGCTCGCCGCGACCCCTACGGGCAGAAGAAGATCCCCGCCGGTGGCGGCCACGAGAAGACCGTCCACCTGCAGCCGTTCTGGGTCGGCGCCCAACGCGGCACGGATGCCCTGGGCCTGGCCATCTACCGCGACCACGACTACCCGGCGCAACCGCCGACCCTGGAGTCGCACTTCGTCCTGCCGAGCGCCGTTGATGGCATCTGGGTGGGAGAGGCGCAAGTTGTCCTGCAGAACGGACAACCCCAGTGCTGGCCGCTGCCTGACGGGACTGCCGTCGTGGTTCGAAAAGGCACTGCCGCCGCCGGCGTCCGCCTGCCTTGGAGCCGCGGCCTGGATGGCCAGCCCGCCGTCGCCGCCCTGGTCTACGACGGCAATGAGCACGGGGCCATGCGGGTGACGGTCGGACACCACGACTACTGGGGCGTCGGCCGTAACGGCGCGGCCGCCGGAGCCGCCGTCTGGGTCTCGGTGGGGTCCGGACTCGCCTCCGACCAACAGTTCCAGGCCTGGCGGAGCGCCTTCGCCGCGGCCAAAAGTTGGGCCAAGGTCGAGGGCGAGACCATCCGGGTCGGAATCCGGGGCGCTGCCGGCGACCTCGAACTCGCCGCCGCGGCGCCCTACGTGGGCTGCCTCGAGGCCAAGCCGCCCTGGGGGCCGGAACTGCTCGCCGTCAACGGCGCTGACGTCGGCCAACGCCTGCTCGCCGCACTGCCCTGCGTCCGCGATCGCCAACAAGCGGTTGCCAAAGCGCCCGTCATCGCGGTCGACGCCAACAAGGGCACGTCCTTCGAAGCCGAGGCGGGCATCCTGCGGGCGCCCATGGTCAGCGCTGCGGCGGACGATGCCTGCGGCGGAAAATTCGTCTGGGTTCCTGGTCGGCCGGGCGAATCGAGTCCGGTCGGACGGGCCGCCGTCACCTGGCGCCTGCGGCTCTCCCAGGCCGGGACGTACTACCTCTGGGGCCGCGTCCAGGCGCCCACTCCGGAGGACGATTCATTCATCCTCCGGGTGGCTACTGCCGCCGGCGCCGAACCCGTCTCGGCAGCGCCTTGGCACCTCGGAACGCACGTTGACTGGGAGTGGGTTCCGGTCACCCTCACCGTCACCGCGGCCCCGACCGCCCTGCCCCTGCCGGCCGGAGAGGTCGTCATCGAACTGCAAGCCCGCGAGGACGGGGCGCGCCTCGACCGGCTCTTCATCAGCGCCGACCCCGCCGCCGCCCCGCAGTGACCGCCAGACCTCAGATCACCTCCAGACCGTCCTTCCCCGGAAGTTGCGGGAAGGGAGCTGTGGGCAGGGTCTGGTACCAGAAGGCGACCGAGGCGATGTCGTCCTGCAGGGGCAGGTAGCGCCCGCCATGGCGCCAGCCCAGGGCCTGGATGGTGACCCGGAGGTCCTGCTCGAAGCGGATCGGGTCGGTGAGGTGCCAACGGTACAGGCCGAAGCGCTGCTGGCTCTGGTAGAGGCCGTCGGGCCGGATCACCTGGTGCAAACCGGCGTAGGGGGTGCTGAAGACCTGGTACTGGTGCGACTCGCGGTTCTCGAAGTTGTACGAGCCGCAGAAGTAGTCCTCGGTGCCGGTGCCGCAGATAGTGGGGAAGGTGGTATCGCCGTCTAGGAAGAACTTGATCTCGCCCTCGCCCCACCAGCCGGTGTTGTTGACGCCCCAGGCCATGTAGGTGCCGACGTACTGCCCGCGACCGCGCACCCCGTCCAGGATCGTGTAGTCCTGCTTGTAGGGCAGTGGGTTGGTGCGCCGGAACTGAGCGTGGAAGTAGGCCGCGTCGGCGGGCACCTCAGTAAGAGTGTAGTTAATCTGATAGTAGAGCGTCATGGCCTCCGTGGCGAGGTTGGTCAAGGTCATCCGGCAGCGCCGACGGAAAGGCATCTCCCAATAGCAGTTGAAGGCGCTGCCGGGATTGACGCAGACGGGCAGCGAGGAAAGCTGCGCGAACTTGCCCCAGCCCATGCAGAAGAAGTCGCCCACGGGGCACTCCACGGCAGGCTGTTCCTGGTCATCCCAGTAGATGCGCAGGATGCTAAAGCGCCAGTTGCCGGCCGGAGTCAGCCAAATCTGCTGGATGGCGCCGCTGCCTTGAATGTCGGCCATGACAAAGGTCTGACCGGCCGCGATCGCCACCGACGGCGAGATCTTCCAGCCCTGGCCCAGTTCGCGGGCACAGTTCTTGCCGGTGCCTTCGGTCGCCATGCCGGCTTGGCCCTTGGCGCCGGTGAAGTTCTCCGGGCTGATGGAGCGTGTCTGCGCGCTCGAGAGCCGACTGAGGTTGCCCAGGTTCATGCCAAGACCGTCGAATGCCATGGTTCCGTCCTCCTTGGTTCACCGAGTGCCGCGGCTCTGCCAGCGCGGCGTCCACGGCAATATACCCTGCCCTCGCCGCCCCGGCTCGAGGCTTCGGCAGCTGCAAGAAAACCCGACCTGTGCAATAAGAGAGTCCGTCTGAAGCGCTGAAGGCGCGCTGCCATACCAGCCCAGGGCAACGCCCTGGGAATAGAATGGTTATGGGTTTGAGCCCTGTAGGGGCGAGCCATCTACCCTACCTTCGCACCGAGGTC
>CAILKC010000310.1 GCA_903834675.1 uncultured Victivallales bacterium
GCCTTTTCCTACCCCGACGCAGGGCTCAACCGTCTGGCGGTCGCAGCCCTGCCGGATGGCACCGGCGAGAGCGCCTGGCGCGTCGCAGTCGAGGCGACCGCGGCGGGCGGGCGGGTGAGCGCGGTGGGGGCGCACTACCGGGTGGAGCGGACCCTCCGCTTTACCCCGCGCCGGGTCATGGTGGCCGACCTCGTGACCAACACCCACGTCGACGCGCCCCTCGGCTTGCTGGTGCGGCACGACCTCGACCTGAGCCGCTGTCCCGAGGCGCAGGTTCGTTTGGCGGGCAATCCCGATCCGGCGCTCGACAACGAATACGCCCCGGGCAACCCAAGCGTCCATGTCGCCCAGGGCTCCTTCGGCCTGGGGCTGCTGTGCGAAGACACGCCTTTCCGCAACCAGGCCCGCCTCTATGTCGAGCAGAAGCCTTTCCAGGCTGGCATCCGCACCGAGATGCTATGGCTACCGCCGGGCGGCTCCCACACCCTCGAGTGGTCCGTCTACCCCGTGGCCTCGGCAGACTACTTTGACTTTGTGAACCTGGTGCGGCAGGACTGGGGCTCGAACTTTGCCACCGAGGGCGCTTGGGCGTTCTTCGACCCCGATGCCATCCTGGCGGCGCCCATCGAGAAGCTGTCCGAGCAGTTCAACCGTCAGGGCATCCGCTACGCCTGCTACTGTGGCGGCTGGGTGGATCGCAAGCACGACAAGAAGCGCATCGGCTTCGGCACCGGGGTCATGGACCCTTACTGGGCTGACTTCCGCGCTCGGCTGAAGGAGGCGGCGGAGCGCCTGCGCCAGGCGAAGCCCGGGCTGAAGGTGCTGGTGTACTACGACTCGCAGCGGGACACCTCCGAGGGCGGCCCTGAGCGTTTCCAGGACAGTTGGCTGACCGATCGGCAGGGCAATCAGCTCAGCACCGAGTGGAGTGGCGTCTACAGCCTCACGCACAGCGTCGTCGCCACCCTCGATAACAGCTACGGCAAGGCGATGCTCGAGGTCGCTGCACGCTACATGGACGAGATGGGCGCCGACGGGCTCTACTGGGACGAGATGGAGGGCGTCGCCTACGGGGCGCCGCTGATTACCTACAACCAGCCCGATGGCTTCTCCTGCATCCTCGACCCCAAGACCTACCGCATCGAGCGCACTGCGGGGGTGACGACCCTGCTCGGCGAAGCGCATCGTCTGGCGGTCATCGATCTAATCCGCGGCAAGGGCGGCACGCTCATGGGAAATGGGCCACCGCACACGCGCAAGCTCTTAGAGAAGAAGGTCCAACGCATGGTCGAGGTGCAGCACAACGACACCTGGTGCTACCAGGGCAACCTCGACACGCCGCTGGGCTACGCCAGTTGGCGGCCCGACTTCGGCAACTGGGTCCGCGCCCTGAACCTGGCCACCTTGTTGGTCGGCACGCGCTACGATTACGCCCACGAGATCTCGGCCCTGGTCTTTCCCTTCACCCCCATCGAGTTGCACCAGGGCTACCTCCTCGGACAGGAGCGCATCATCGCCACGCACGATGGCAGTTACGGCTGGCTGAAAGCAGCGCCACTGGTGCTGGCACATCACCTCGACAAAGACGGCAAACGCCACCCCGCCGTCTGGAGCACCGCCTACCGCGGCGGCGAAGCACGCACCGCGGTCAGCCTGGCCAAGGAGGAGGTGGCGATCCTGGAGCGCTTGGACTGCACCGTCGCGGGTGATGGCGAGGCCGAGTTCCGTGAGCTGACGCGGGATCAAGGGGTTCTGCGCGGCAAGGCCAGCGGTCGTGGCCGGGTTACCCTGAGCCTCGGGGCGGCGACCCAGACCCTGGAACTGACTGAGGCACCCACCGCGTTCTCCCTGACGGTGGCCCCCTGACACCCCATTTCTCGGAGACAGCTATGGCTGAGCCGAACCGGCTGACCGATCTGGTCTGGAAAGAGGACTGGGCCTTGACCCGGCAGCATCACCTCGAGTGGTGGCGCCAGCAGGGGCTCGTTCTTTGGGTGACCGCGCCCCGCGCCATGCCGGTCATGGAGCTGCCCCGGCCCCCAGCGGCGAAGAGCCTGGAGGAGCGCTGGTTCGGCCCTGAGTGGCGCTTTCGGCAGCAGGAGTATACCCTGTCACGCTGCTACTTCGGCGGCGACTCCTTCCCGCTGTTCCCCTGCATCAGTGCAGCTGGCGACCTCGGGGCCTACCTGGGCTGCAAGCTCGACCTGGCGCCTGAGACCGTCTGGTGTGAGCCCTGTATCGCCGATCCGGTTGAAGCTCATCCGCCGCTGCGCCTGGACCGCCAGTCGTGGGCCTTCCGGCAGCACCTGGCCATGGTCGAGTTGGCAGTGCGCGAGAGCCACGGCCGGTGGCTGGTGATGCCCCCTGATCTGGTGGAGAACGTCGATATCCTTGCCGCCCTGCGGGGTCCGCAAACGCTGCTCTTCGATCTGGTGGACCGGCCGGAATGGGTGGAACTGAAGGTGCAGGAAATCAACCAGGCCTTCTTCGAGGCCTTTGATGCCTTCGCCAGCGTGTTGCGCGACGGCTTCGGCGGCAACGGGTTCATCTTCAACGTCTGGGGACCGGGGCGCACAGCCAAGGTGCAATGCGACGCCTGCGCCATGTTTGGCCCGGCGATGTTCCGTCGCTTCGTGACCCCAGCCCTCACCCAGCAGTGCGACTGGCTCGACTTCGCGCTCTACCATCTCGATGGCGAAGACTGCCTGGTGAACCTGGATGAACTGCTCGCCATCGAGCCCCTGCAGGCCATCGAGTGGACCCCCCGACGCCTGTCCGTTGGCGACAGCGGCGGCCACCCGCGGCACTGGGAGCTCTACCGCCGCATCCTCGCCGCCGGCAAGTCAGTGCAGGCCATCGGAGTGCGCTATGACGAGGTGCTACCCTTGCTGGATGCCTGCGGCGGCAAGGGCCTGTTCATCACGACCAACGCCCCCACCGAGGAGAAGGCGCGCGAACTCGCCGCCCAGGCCAACGCCTACCGCTGAGGCGGCGCGACCAGCCGCGCCGAGTCCCTTTCCGCCGGGCGCCAGCGATGCCGGGCGTGGAGCGCCGGTCGGCCTCGACCGACTCACTCCGCCGGGATCAGCACAGCCTCGCGGGAGGGCGCCAGTAGCGGCAGCACCCCGCGCAGGGTCACGTAGTGGTCTTCCCAGGTGCTCGCGGTCGGCTTGGCCAGGCGCAGGGACCAGATTTCCCCCGCGGACGGCGCCGGGAGATCGACCTCGAACTGGTGCGTCTGCACGGCGTTGTCGACCTCCTGCACCACCTTGCCGGTGGCATCCACCAGCTTGGCCCCGATCGCCTCGCCCACGCTCTCGCCGGCGACCCGGATGCCGAAGGTCGTGGCGCCCTTGGGCACCCAGAAGAAGTACTCGCCAGCGGAGTGGATGAGCCGGATCGGCGCTTTGTCTTCCAGCAATGACAGCGGATGAGTGCTGCTCTTGAACGACAGGCGGTTCTGCTTCGGCTCCGCCGTGATGCGATAGACACCGGTCACCGGCGCTTTGAACGACACCTTGCTCTGCTGCTGGAAAGGCGCCTCTGCCGTGGCCACACTCTCGCCGGTCGGACCGGTCACGGTGATGGGCGCGGTCGTGCCAGCATAGCGACCCACCTGGTCGAAACTGACCCCGAGACCGACCTCATCGCCGGCCTTGGCGTAGAGCATGAAGAAGCCCGTGGTACGCACCTGGGCGAAACCGAAGGCACACTTCTCGGCGGGGACCGCTGCCGCGGGCTGCAGCTTCAGCCCATCGAGGCTGACCCGCGGGTAGACCTTCATGGCGGTGATCGGCAGCCACTTGGCCAGCAGCTCGGCGGTCAGGGCTACTTCCGAACGCTGGCCACCGCGCTCCAGAATCAGGGTGCCGCCGAGGTCCCGGATGGGCACGCCACCGCCGCGGTCGAGGTAGGCCAGAGGGGTGCGCTCCACCTCGTCGCGCACCAGGGTGCGGACGAAGCTCACCCCGCCCATCGGGTCCGCCGACTTAGGGCCGCTGGAGAGCACGATCGGCGCGGGCTGCGGCGGCGCCTCGGCGCTGCCCAGCAACTGGCAGTCGGTCAGGGTCAGGCGGCAGCGGTTCGCCGGCTTACCGACCGTGAGGATGGGCGCGGTGGCGGACTCGAAGACACAGTTCACCAGCTCGACGGTGCCGTCGACCGCCAGCTCGGGCGTGTCTCCCGTAATCAGGCCGAAGGCGGTGCCGCCATTGCCCGAGGCGCGGCAGTTCTCCAGGCGCACTGACATCGGCTCCGAGCTGGCGTTCAACGGGGCAACGTAGAGCACGTAGGCGCTGCTCTTGTTGCCTTGGCTGACGCAGTTGCGCATAACGCAGTTGACCAGGCGTTCCTGGGGATGATTGGGCTCGAAGTCGATGCCGGCCTGCGGCGCGGTGCCGGCGGTGTCGCGCAGCACCGTGTCCTCGATGAGCAGATTCTCTGCCGTGATGACGCTGATGCCCTGGCGGTAGTTGCGCTCGCAGATGACGTCCTTAATGTGGATATCCTTGTTGGTCACCCACTGCGTCGCGGTGCCGAGGTAGATGCCATCGCCGCCGCTCTCTGCCAGGGTCAGCCCGTAGACGTTGATCTTGCTGCAACTGCGGATCGACAGGCAGTGCCGCCACTCGGCCCGCGTGTACAACTCCGGTTTGTCGTAGTCCGCGCGGCGCATGCGCAGGGTCGCCTTGTAGCCGCGCAAGGTGATATTCTCGCAGTTGGTCGCACTCAGCAGGGCCGCGTTCGTCTCCTTGAACTCGCCCGCCTTGGCCAAGACCTCAACGCCTTCCTCGAACACGATCTCCTGGTTGCTGACCAGGCGTAGCGGCGTCACGATCCACGGTTTTCCCAGGTTGTCCACGATCAGCTTGGGCACCTTCGAGTCGATGGCTGCCTGGAGTGCCTGGGTCGAGTCCGCAGGATCAAAACCCCACCACGAAGCCTTGGCCTCCTTGAGGGCGCCCGCAGCCACCCCCGCGATGCCGTCGGGGTTGGGGGCCGACTGGCCTTGAAGCACGGTTCCCAGTAGCGCCAGCCCCAGGACGACAGACACAGGCACCAAGCGACGCATGACGATACCTCCCAAGAATGATCGCGGCCCGTCTCCCGGATAGCCTCGCCACCGCCGACAACCTACAGCGCCGGCACCGCCATCCGGTCAGCCAACCCGCCTGCAACGTAACCGGACGCCTGGCCTTGTCAACGCTCAGCCGCTTCCATGGGCGCAGGTCAGCTCCGTAGGGGTTTGCTGGTATGAGAACCGCAGAGGGTCGAGGGCCTGCCCGCCGTGGTGGGTCGGGAGACAAGTGTCCGAGTCCCCCCCGTCGATTCGATCCCGATTTCAATCTCGATCCGCCATCCCACCGCTACGGTTTCGCGGCGGCACCCCCAGCTGCGGAAGTCGCGGGTTCGCCTCTGCCTCTTCAGCCCCGAAGGGGCGCCATCCCTCAGCCCAGGGCAGCGC
>CAILKC010000311.1 GCA_903834675.1 uncultured Victivallales bacterium
AGATTCAGGCACTTGCCGAAGAGCCGCACCCAGCCACCCGGTGCGGCGCCCTCGCCCTGATCGCCCTGCAGCCACCACACGTCCGGTGCGTTGAGGACTTGCGGAGCGGAGAGTTCCGCGCCCTTCTGCACGCGGTAAGCGAACTGCCCCGGCTTCAGCCCGGCGGGCAGAACGAACTTGAGGGAATGGTCGCTGACTTGCAGCGGCGTGACGGCCTGGGGTTTCTCGACCCGCGTCCACAGATTACCCACGCCCACGGGCTTCAGGGCATCCTTGAGGCGGCCCACAAGCACCGTCGGCGCGGCGCCGAAGTCGCCGCCGCGGACCACGACGACTTCATCCGGCCCCACCGGGTCTGAATGCCAGGTGACGACGGGCGCGGCCACGGCCGGGCTGGCCAGCAGGGCCAGGGGCAAGAGGCAGGTGGCGGAAATGCGCATGGGTTCCTCCCTGACAGCGCTGAGGACGGTTAGGTTCGTTTCCAACTGAGAGTACGCGCGGCCCTCTGTCTGACCGTCAGGCGCCGCGCCCGATGACAGCGCGCAGCGCCGCTTCCTCATCCGCCCTCAGTTCCTCGATCTCCGGCGGACTGGCCATGATCGCTTCGAACACGTCACGCGCGCGGTCAACGTCCAGCTTGCGACCGGTGGTCAGCCAGGTGTTGTAGGGCTCACGGTTCCATGCTCGCGGCTCCCATATCTCTTCCCGGAAGCGCTCCACCGTGTGCATTGCGGCCGTGAACAGGCCGCCGGGGCCGACCTCGGCGACCGTGTCGAAACCGATCGCCTCGTCACTGCAGTCCACCGGCTGCATCATCCGCTTCAGCGCCCCGGCAAGGTCGTTGTCGAGGATCATCTGCAGGGGCGAATGGACGATGTCGCCGGAGCACAGCCCGGCGTCTATCATCGCGTCGCCACCGGCCATCAGCGCCGAGAGCGTCAGCAGGGTCTTCTGGGAGCCGGTCTCGCAGGAGGGCGCAAGGCCATCGGCGGTCCCGCTGTGGCAGAAAACGCCGGCGCCGTAGAACCTCCCCATCTCGATCATCACCAGGTTCGCGAGAGCCATCTCGGGACGACCGTAGGGGCGCAGGAGCGTGCGCATGTCCACCGGCGCAAGCATGGTGGTGAAGTGGAGCGCGCGCCAGCCGTAGCAGGCTTGGCGCAGAAACGCGAGGGCGATCTCCTCGGCGATGTGCAGGGCGACGGTGCCGCTGACGGTGACGGGTCCGGTGAGGCCCTGGGTGGTCATGTGGGAGATGCTCGCGGGGAATCCACGCTCCCACCACCAGACGAACTGCCGGGCCTCCTCGGCTGAAAGACGCAGTGGCGACATCAGGAACACGCCGCCCGAGAAGACATCCTTGACCGGCTTGCCCTTCAGGTCTGCGTACGCCTGGTATAGATCGAGGAGGCGCTGCGAGCACTCGTAGGGGTATAGGATCGCGGAGGGCGCGACGCCCCACTTCCAGCAATGGAGGCGCTCGTAGAGCGGCTCAAGCTGCGGCGACCCGAACCAGGGCGAGCCGGTCACCAGGTAGCTGTCCACCTGTGGCAGGGCCTTCGCGAGGGTGATGTACTCCTTCACGCGCTCCGTGGTGAGAGGCACGTACTCGCCGGTGCGGGCGCACAGGTAGGGCCCCTCGTAGACCGAGGCCCGCACGAGCAGGTTGGGGCGTCGGTTTGCCCAGTTCTGCTTCGGGCACTCGGCCAGGAACTCCTCGACGACCGTGGCCGGGAAGCAGGCCCGCTGCTTGCCGAGGTCAATGACGGCCCCGACCGCAGCCAGGGCATCCAGCAGTCTGGGGTGCTCGATGCTGGCGCCGACTTCCGCCAGTATCCGCAACACATTGCGGTGGATGTTCTCGCAATCATGTCGTGCTAGCTTGACCATAGGCCGAGTCTCCTTGGCCAATCTACTATCCTCAAACCGGTCTGCAATCCTGATCCTGGGGCAGCTGGTGTCCGGTCAATGACTGCCCCCGCCGCGACTGCCGGAGACGGCCGAAGTCCGAGAGGGACAAGATCGACATCACCCGTGAATTGTTCCGGTACCTCGAGCAGTCCCGCATCTCGACGAAGAACCGCGAGCGCCTCGCGGAACTGGCCGGACACGAGGATCCGAAGATCTGCGAGAATGCCGCGGCCCCCCTCGACCTGGCTCGGATCGACCCAGGACTGGGACCGAGAAGATGGGGTGGCTGACGGGATATTCCGCCAGGAACAGATCCGCCACCGGCGGGGAACCCGCGACCGGAGGGCACGGGAACGCAGAAGATGGGGTCCCATATACGAATGTGGAAGAAACAGGCCACTCAGCTTCGAGAGTGCTGTGATCAATGCCTTCTCGACTCCGTTCTTCAAGGTATTCGACCACGGGTTGTACCCGTTCCCGCTCGGGTCACGCCCCGAGTATCTTGGTGGCGGCAGCATCCCGGACCCGCGCGATCTCCGCCAGTACGAGGTCTTCCAGGAACGACTCGAACGTTCGCTACTCGTCGTCGCTCAGCAGTACAGGCGACAGATGGCGGACATGGGCTGCAGGAGCATCCGTGCAGTTCGCCCGGCGGACCGGGCGAGACCATTCCGTTGTCCCTCGGCATCTGAGAATCCTCAATCTGCCCGCTGAAGTCATCAGCTTCTTGGATGAGAACCGGATGCCCGAGGCGCGCCGCCAGCTCACTGCCAGACGACGGGGTGTTTTGGCGCCCCTGCCCGAGCCAAAGGCGTTGCGTCTGTTCCGGCAGCAGGCGACCTCACTCACGCGAGACGAATGCTGTTGACGCAATATAATGCGTCACCTATATTCAGAGCATGGACGCATTGAAACAGGCACGAGACCGGCAGGGCGTTTCGCAACGCCGTCTGGCGCAACGGGCGGGCGTGAGCTTCCGTGCCTTGCAGATGATCGAGACGGGTCAGACGGATCCACGACTCTCGAGTTTGGTCAAGATCTCCGTCGCGTTGGGGATTCCCGGTCCTGCCATTCCGATGGAGCTGGGGCGGGTGATTTCGGAGAATCCTGATTCGGCTATCAGTGTCTCCAGGAGGATTTGTGCGGAGGGCGGTGCCGGCTGGAAGCTCTGGTTGTTCGAGTTTGTGGATGCCTTCCGCCGGTGTCCTTGTGAGAGTCTTGTTGCATCCCCACCCGTCCCGGAAGCCGGCGACAGAATCCGCTCTCTCATCGCGTCGACGGTCGAGACGCTGTGCGGGGAGCAGAACGTACCCGTGCCTTGGTGGTGCGACGGCATCGGGCCTCTGGCGATGCCGTGGTTCGTGTCCGACGTCGAGAATCTGAAGGCGTCGGCATTGGTGGAATCACCGGCCCAGTTCCGGAAGCGGAACATCTTCGTACTTGGCAGCTTCCTGGCGAGGGCATGACCGTGCTGACCATTGACCGCATCCGCGAGCTGTTCGCGGCCCTTGACGAGGAGTTGGCCAAACAGGGAGTGATCGGCGAAGTCGGCATCTGCGGCGGAGCCGTGATGTGTCTTGTCTTCCAGGCCCGACGGGCCACGAAGGATGTCGATGCCATCTTCGAACCCACGCAGGCAATCCGAGCTGCTGCCAAGGCCGTGGCAGCCCGCCTGAACGTACCCGAGGACTGGCTCAATGACGCAGCAAAGGCCTTCTTCCATGTCGACCCACCACGCGAGGATGTCCTCAATCTCCCCAACCTGCGTGCCTGGGCTCCGACAGCCGAGTATATGCTCGCCATGAAGTGTATCTCCGCCCGGTTCGACAGTGGCGACCAGGACGACACCAGGTTCCTGATCGAGTACCTGCAACTGAAGTCGCCGGCCGAAGTCTTCCAGATCATCGAGCCCTACTACCCAAGACGTCTGATTCCGCCCAAGACGCAGTTTCTCGTTGAGGAGATCCTCCCACAGTCGGGGGACGAGTGACAGCATGCCTGCACCGGAGATCGACAGGGAGAAGCTGCGGGCCTTTGTTCACAAGCTGCGCAAAGGCGATCACCTGCTGTTGCTGGATCGGGCAATCATCGTTGACTGCGACCGGTTGCTCGGTCTCTGCGTCAAGCACACCGCAGAAGGCAAGCACGCCGAGGCTGCCGCTGCCTTCGAAAAGGAGCAGAGACGGGGTTGCGTAGGGCGGAGGGGGCGCATCGGAAGATCGACGCAACCGGAAGAGAAAGGACTCCCGGAAGGGCGTTTCTTCTGGAGTCCTATATGGGTTGGTGGGGTCCGCTGCCTAACGCAGAACGAACCGCCGGTTCGCGGGGGAGTAAGGTATGGGGTGGCTGACGGGATTTGAACCCGCGACCTTCTGGGCCACAGCCAGACGCTCTAACCAACTGAGCTACAGCCACCATATTGCCCCGCAAGACGGCAGAAATATGCCGCGCCGGCGCGGAATATCAAGCCTGAGCATTTTCCTCCCAGGGCTGTTTCAAGAAAGAGCCCCCGTCAGATTCTGACAGGCGCCTGCCCTGGCCCCGCGTGCCTCCCTGGAGCCCGCGATGCCCAGCCCAGCGACTACGCTCAGGGCCTTCGGCCGCTGCAGCCCAAAGAGTCCGGGCGCCGCCCGAACTCAGTCCCAGACCGCGCCGGCCGACAGGCCAAGCTTTGGACTGCTGTGGCTTGACACAGCTTTGCGCCCCCACCGCTTAGCTTGACGCCGATGCGGCAGCGCCGGGGCGGACCGACGGCTCCAGTGTGCCTACTACCAGGAAGAAGAAACAGCCCTGTCTTGCTGGCCGCCGCGCTTGCCATCGGGAGTCCTGGCGCCTATGGTTGCTCCACGGTAGGCGCGAGACGCCCGACCGGCCCGAGGGTGGATGACATTGAAAGGGCTTTCCATGAGCGGCATTCCGGTCCTGACCGCCCGCGGCAGCGGCATCGCTGCCGCCTGGGAGAATGCGCTGGTCGAACTGCACCGCGGCGGCTGTCGCTTGCAGACCCAGTACGACAAGCCTACCGACCCGCCCAGCATTGATGCCACCATGCTCGTCACCATCGAGGAGCCGCTCTCGGAACCGATGATCCACCGGGACTTCCCGGGTGGCATCGAAGACCTCCAGGAGTATGTCATGGAGGTGGTCGAGGGCATCAAGAACCACTTGGTCCGCGATCCCCATGACCCCACCGACACACGCTGGGAATACACCTACAACGAACGCCTCTTCGCCTACCGCGTCCCGGGCCTGAACACGGTCTTTGACCAGATCGAAATGGTGGTCCGCAAACTCGCGGAAACCCCCCACACCCGGCGCGCTCAGGCCGTCACCTGGAAGGTCTGGGAGGACAACGAGTGCTACGACCCGGCCTGCCTGCAGAGCCTCTGGTGCCGACTCACCGAAGGCGAGCACGGCCTCATCCTCAATACCAACGTCCGCTTTCGCTCCAACGACGCCTACAAGGCCGCCTTCATGAACATGTTCGCCCTGGTGCAGTTGCAGAAGCACATCGCCGACCGCATCGCACGGCTCAGCGGCAGGCCGGTGCAGGTCGGACGCTACGTCCACCTGGCCGACAGCTTCCACATCTACGGCGCCTACTTCCGCGAGTTCAACGAACGCTTCCTGCCCAACCTCTCCCGCCGCTCTTTCGCCGAGCGCGTTTTCAACTATGCCGACGTGAAGGACATCATGGAGGAGGCCAGGCCAGGCATCCTGGCCAAGGTCGCCAAGATGGGAAAACCCTGAGAAGCCACAGACTCTATGACGTTGACCGATCTGACTCTGCCGATGCGGCCTGCCGAACCCCAGTGGGACGAACCGGGACAGGCCCCGCACAGCGTTCCCGTGCTGCACACCCGTACCTGGCACATCGCGGCCACGCCCGCACCCTACCAGGCCCGCGTTCACTTCTTTACCTTCTGGGGCATGGCAGGCACCTACATCGACTTCCCCGGCCATATCGTTGAAACCGACGACGGGCAGGACGCGGCGAGCGTCGCGGCCGCGAAGCTGTTCCGCGTCGACGCGGCCATCGTCCGCCTCGACCGGGCCGCTCTGCCCGGACCCGTCAGCGCCCTCGACCTTCAGGCCGGGTGCGCCTTGCAGCAGCCGACCCCCGGGTTAGTCATCAACGCCCTCGGGTCGCACCGCTTCGACGACATCCCCGAGCGCAGCGTGTACCTCTCCCGTGATGCCGTACAGTGGATTGTAGACCGCGGCACCCGCCTCCTCGTGGCGGATATCTACGAGAGCAATGCCGACCCGCAGGACGTCTTTCGGACCCTCTTTCAGGCCGGCATCGCGGTAGTATGCTACCCGGCGGCACTCGGCGCCCTGACCTCCGGCCGCGCCCGCCTCACCGCGCTGCCCCTGCGGATTCCGGGGGCGACGCAATTACCCTGCCGTCTCCTGGCTGAGGAGGAACCGCAGGACGCCGCACCGACGTGAGGAACCCCGCTCATGGCCTCGTTGAAATCGGCGGCTCGGCCTGAGTCC
>CAILKC010000312.1 GCA_903834675.1 uncultured Victivallales bacterium
CTGAACCCTGTTTTCCTCTCCGCCGTCTCCCTCTCCGTCTCCGCCAGTCGCCGTTTCCCCGTCTCGCCGTCTCGCCGTTTCCTGAACCCCAGGGACCTGAGTACTCACCACCTACGGAGCTGACTTGCGCCCCCCCGCCGGACTTGGCAGGCGTCTGCCATGGTACTGCTTGCCGCCTTGGAGCCCGCGCTGCCCAGCCCGTTTCGGGCGGGTTCGCGGTATCCCCGGGTTACGGCGGGAGCCCTCGGCAGGGCCCGTGCAGACCGCCCCGAAGCAGGCGGCGGTTTATCGAAACCGCCCTGTCCCGATTGCCCGACCGGTATCGCGCGGCTACGTTACGCGGTACTATCGGCTTAAGGCGCCCGTTGCCCGTGTGGCTGTCGCTTCAGGGCAGAATTCGGTGGCAGGGGTTTGCTCATCCTGTGGGGCGGCGTGTACACGACAGCATGCGAGTGAAAGGGCTACGGTCCGCCATGAAAGCAGCCTTGATGGCCCAGCGCTTCGACGTCGCCGGACGACTGGTTACCGTCAGTCAGACGGGTTCCGGCAATGTCAACGATACCTTCCTTGCCGTCTTCCGAACCGTCTTCTCCGAAGAACGCTTCATCCTCCAGCGCATCAACAAACACGTCTTCCCGAAGCCCGAGTTAATCATGGAGAACATGCGCGTGATCACCGAACACGCGCATCGGCGGATCGAAGCGGAAGCGCACCGTGCGGACCGCATCTGGCAGCTCCCGCGGGTCATTCGCTGCAAGGACGGTGGCGACCTGGCCACGGATGGCGATGGCGGCTGCTGGCGTGCCATCAGTCTGATTGCGTCGGCGCATTCCCACGAGAAGGTGCAGAGTGTTGAACACGCCTACGAGGCTGGTTTTGTACTGGGGCAATTCCAGCGGGTGATCAGTGACATTGCCTGCGACCAACTGCACGATACCCTCGAGGGGTTCCACATCACGCCCCACTACCTGGGAAAGTACGATCAGGCCCGCGAAACCGGCGAGGGCAGCAAGCGTCTCGGCTCGTCCTGGGAAGCCCAGTACTGCACGCGCTTCATCGAAGACCGGCGCGCCTGGTGTCGGGTTCTCGAGGAAGCGAAGGAGCGCGGCGAACTGGCTCTGCGGCCCATCCACGGCGATCCCAAGATCGCCAACATCATGATCGATGATGCCACCGGCAAGGGCACCTGCATCGTCGATCTGGACACCGTCAAGCCGGGGCTCATCCATTACGACTTTGGCGATTGCCTGCGGTCTTGCTGCAACCCCGCCGGCGAGGAGACGCTCGATTCGCGCACCATCTGCTTCGATACTGACCTGTGCGAAGCCATCGTCAAGGGGTACATGCAGAATGCCCGCGAGTTTCTCACCGAAGCGGACCGTCGCTACCTCTTCGACGCGGTACGCCTGATTGCCTTCGAACTGGGCCTGCGTTTCTTTGCGGACTACGTCGCGGGCGATGTCTACTTCAAGACCCGCTATGACGGGCAGAACCTCAACCGGGCCTGCGTGCAGTTCAAACTCACCGAGAGTATTGAGATGCGCGAAACCCAGATCCGGAAGATCCTCGAGCGCTTCTGAGCCCAGTGCAGAGTGGTCCCCAGGCGCTCGCCGCCGCCAGACCTCAGCGTGGGAAATAGCGGTAGGGGATGGGTTTGCTGCCGGTGCAGAAGAAGTAGACCGCGCCGACGATCATGAACACCAGCGCGCCGCAGATTTCGCCTCCGATGACCCCGATGGCGAAAGGCTTCAAACGCTGTGCCAGCCGATTGCCGCCCATGCGCAGGCTCATCTTCTTGACCATCCAGCCCAAGAGAAACGAGTTGGACATGGCGGCCAGCGGGTAGGTCGCCCAGATCAGAAACAGTACCGGGTGCAGCGGCCACCATGGTATGCGCAGCCGCAAGACGCTGAACAGGATGACCCCCAGGAAGCCCGTGCCAGCCGCCCACACGAAAGCGCGCTCCGGCCGCATCTGGCGCAGGCGTTCCCAGCCGCTCAACCCCTCGGACGCATCCAGCTGGTCGGTGGCCTTCAGTTGCATCAGAGCCGGTTCGGCGGCACGGAAGGGCATGGTCGGGACGCGGTAGTAGGACCATTGGTACTGCGTCGGGGTGCCAAAGTCGTAGGATGCGATCAGCACCACCGTGATGGCCAGGGCGATGCCCAGCAACCACATGGCGGTCGTGGTCGTGGCGATCGGCAGCGGCCGCAGCCGTAGCTTCTCGCCGATCTTCAGACCGTTGGTCAGGTAGGGCATCAGCGCCTGGCTCTGATCGATGCAGAGAATCCCGCAGACCAGGGCGGACAGGACGATACTCGTGGGGCCCATGGAATAGGTTCCGAAGAAGGGCATCAGCGCGCCGAAGGGCTGCCAGCCAGGCTGGATGAAGAAGAGGCCGGTCTCGGCGCTGAGGCGCGAGACGATCAGGAAGGTCATGATCATCAGCAGCACGGTGCCCACCGCGATCGGCCAGGACAGCCCCAGGCGGATCACCAGCGCCAGCAACCCGACCAGGGCCACGATGAACAGCCGCCAGCCCCACACCGCCCCCACGTCCTCGCCGTGGCCTCGCCAGCGCGTGCAGGCGCGCCGCAACGTCTCCCCGTAGTAATGCCGACCGGAATAGAGCAGCATCAGGGTGAAGGCGGTGTAGCTGCCGGCACGGTGCCAGCCTTGCCAGCCGCCGATGTCATAGTCGGTCACCACGCTGATGCCACTGCCAACCATGGGAATGCAGACACAGGCCCAAAGAATCTGCGATACGCCCAGGGTGAACGAGATCTCGGAGTTGAGGAAGAAGGCGAAGGCGATGACCAGGGGAAAGATCTCCAGGCGCAGCAGGCCCCAGGCCCAGGGGTTGCGGTAGAGGGTCGGCCACGTGGTCCCAAGGGGCGAGAGGGTATAGCTCAACTGCACTGGCACCAGATAGTCCGGGAACCACTGGCACAGGCCGTTGTTCAGCCGGATCAGGAACATCATCCCGAAGCCAATCCAGAAAGCGCGTTGGTGCAGCATCGGCCCAAACGCCTTGCCCTCGTCGCGCTCGAGCAGGGACGTAGTAAAGGTAGCGATGGGGTATTGGAGGTGCTCGTAGGCCGACCACTGGCGGTGTACGATCAACGCCATTCCCACCATGCACAGCGACGTGAGGATCACCATCGGCACCCAGGTCAAGAGCGGAGCCGACCAGGCTTCCCAAGGGACTTGGCGCCACTTGCGGGAGAGGCTATCCCACGGGTTTGGCGAGGGGTAACTGGCGCGGTCTGAACCGGTCACGAAGCGGGCCACGACCCGGTCATAGTCGGTGCTGTCAACCAACGCTTCCGGCGGGGCATAGCCCAGCAGGCGCTGCTCGCGCCAACCGGGGCTGATGCGTTCCCAGTGGAAAGGCATCACCAGTGCCTGCGCAAACTGCTCCAGCAGCCCGCGTCCGGGGATGCTGCAGGCGATCATCATCAGGATGACGACCACCCCGATCTCGGCAGGCCGGAAAGCCAGGCCACGGCGCAGACGATGCAGCAAGGGGTTCAGCAGTACCACCGCCAGGATCATCAAGCCCGTGACGATGATGGCCAACTGGTGACCGTTGTTGAAGCTCTCCAGGTCCAGCACGCGGTCGTTGATGTAGCCCGCGCCGGCAATGAATAGGGACAGGAGCAGTCCCAGGATCAGCGCCCTTGGGGTCATCACGGCATCCCTGTTAGAGGCGGCGGTTGCAGCGCCAGCACCGGGCTGCGCCGGAGTGGCTCAGGACTGGCGTGGCCCGCGCGGTCGGTCGTCAGGCTCACAGACACACCAGCCGGTCCTCGGCGTGCGAGGTCCGCACCGCGTCAAACACGCGGGAGAGCTCCAAGGCCGCAGCCGTGGTCACGGGGAATGGCTTGCGGCCCTGCAAGGCCTGCGCGATCTCGGCGTAGACGGCGACCTCGTCGCCGTAGACCGCGCCGCCGACCTTCTCCTCGGTAGTGGACTCGACCGCGGCCTTCATGTCAGCGTAACGGGTCGGGTCAGACGGCTGGACCGGCCTCCGGCCCAGGACCCGGATCGTCGTGCCGCGGACCTCGATGGTGCCACGCGTGCCTTGAATGAGCCAGTTCGGTAACTCGACGACACTGACGGTATACTCGGCCTGGACCGTGACTCCGTTCGCCAGCGTGATCACGGCGAAGACCACGTCCTCGGTGTCCCCCGGGTTGATGGTCTGCATCAACCTCCCGAAGACGGTCTTGGGTTGGCCGCCGCCCAGAAGGATAGGCGGATCGATCACGTGCGGACCCCAGTTCAGCAGGTAGCCGCCGCCGCACGTCTTATCCGTCTGCCAATCACAGCGAGTCGCGAAGCTGCATTCCGCGCGGCGGATGAAGAAGACGTCGCCGATCACCCCCTGGCTCAGCAGCGCTTGCAGACGCGTAAAGACGCTGCCCCAGCGCGCTGGCAGCCATGGCAACAGCTGCCGGCCGGCAGCGCGCGCCGCGGCGATCATCCCTTCCGCCTCGGCCGCATTCACCGCCCAAGGCTTGGTGACCAGAACGTTCACCCCCGCGCCGAGGCAGTCGCAGGCCATGGCGGCGTGCTGGTGACTGCGGGTGACCACGCTGACCAGATCGAGCCGTTCCTGCGCCAGCATCTGCCGGTAGTCCGTGTAGACCGTGCAACCGAAGCGCTCCTGCGCCTGTTGCCGCCGCTCCGGGTCAACATCGCACACCGCCACGAGCTCGAAGGCGTCACGGTTCTTGTCGTAGGCGCCCGCGTGCATCGTGCTGCCGCTACGCCCATAGCCTAGAATTGCCGCCCGTAATCGTGCCATATCACACCTCGTCCAGGTTCATCCGCCACTGAGGTTTCTTACGGAAGCGCTCCTGAAAGCGGCTTTGAATGCGGCCGGTCTCCTCCAGGTGCGCCATGCAGGCCCGGATGCACCCCGAGGCGCCTTCCAGGGCGCGCGAGTAGACGTACACCGGCTGCAGCTTGTGCTGCTGAGCGCTGCCGACCTCCTTGCCGAACTCCTCGCGGTCCCGCGCCGTGGTGGCAAAGGGGTTGTTTTCCGGCGAGCCGCCGCAGAAGAAGGTAGCGCATTTTCGCATGTCGATGTCGGCCCACTCCAGGTGCTTGCCGGCCACGGTCACCTTCACCGTCTTGTCCTTGGGAAAGCAGCCGCCCGTGCAGGCCCGCACGCAGGCCATGCAGCGGTCGCAGATGGTGCCCGGCTCGATCAGCGGGTCTGGCTCCAGCTCGGCATCGGTGAGCATGACCGCGACCCGTTGCCGAGGCCCAAATTCGCGGCTCAGAAGCATCTTCGAGTAGCCAATTTCGCCGAGCCCGGCAACGAAGCACGCCAGGCGCAACTGGATGAAGGCGTCCGGGGCGGGCTTCTCCGGCGAGGCCGGACGACTCTTGGCCAGGTTGGGCTTAACCGTGTCCTCGGGAGACTCCGTGCCGCTGACATTGATGTTGTTCCAGGGGAAATTGTTCGGGATCGGCAGCACGTCGTAGCCCTCGTCCTCGATCAAGCGGCCGACCTGTTGCAGGACGTAGGGTTGGTAGATGTAGTTGATCGAGGAGTAGCCCATGGCGCTGTAGGCTGTGAAAAACGTCCCCTCTTCAATGCCGCGAAAGCAGCCCCTAGCATGCCGAAAACCCATGGCAATCACGCTGCGCGCGCTGGGCAGCATGAAGCGTGGGTCCATCTGCCGGGGCGCCCCCTCAAAACGCTCCGTCGAGCCGATGCCCACGATGTCGGCGCCCGCCTCGCGGGCCGCCTTCTTGATCATCGCCGCTGTCAACATGTCGCACCTCCCGAGTGGGTTCGCTCACGGCTGCCGCCGGAGACCGGTCATGCAGGCTGAGCTCCCGCGTCCTGGCGGAAGGGCCGTTTGAACACGTTCTTCAGTTTGCCCTGTTCCTCAAGATGCGCCATGCAGGCCATCTGGCAGCCGCGCATGCCATCCAGTCCGCGCCCGCTCCACAGCACCGGGCTGAGCTTATAGTTCCGCGCCTTGGAGTAGGGCTGCTGGTTGAAGCCCTCGCGGTCCTTCTCGCTGACCATCCACGGGTTATCGGCCTTCTCGCCGCCACCGTGAAAGCCCTGGGCGCACTTGTCGAAGTTGAACTTGCCCCACTCCAGCTCGCGTCCCGCGATCCGTGTCCGCGTCGTCGCGCTGCCGTTGATAGCACAGCCCGGGCACTCCTTGACGCAGGCCATACAGCGGTCGCAGAGGCTGCCCGCGTAGATGGGGTCAGGCTCGAGCGGCGCATCGGTGATGACCGCGGCGAACATCTGCCGCGGGCCGAACTCCGGGGTCAGGAGCATGCCGCTGTAGCCGATCTCGCCCAGCCCTGCCGCATAGGCGGCCAAGCGTAACTGAAAGAACACGTCCGGCGCCGCCCGCCCCGGGGCCACTGGTCGACTCCAGTTGCCGTCCGTCTTGCCGTACTGCGCCGCGTTCACGTCGATGAACCCCTGGCCCTGCTCGTTGGCATCCAGAGTGTCGATGTTGCTCCAGGGAAAGTTGTCCGGAATCGGCACCGCGTCGTATCCCGCATCCTCGATCAGCTTGACAAACTTCCACAACGCGATCGGCTGGAACACCCACTTCGTCCCGGCGTAACCCATCAGGTTGTAGGCCGCGTAGAAGGTCTGCTCCTGGATGCCGCGGAAGACCCCGCGCAGCAGCCTGAAGCCCAGGACCACCATGGACTTGGCTTCAGGAAAGATGGACTGCGGGTTGACCTGTGCGGGCAACTCGCTGAAGCGGTCCATCGACGCGATCCCCACGATGTCCGCGCCGCTGCTCAGCGCCTGCGCTTTCACCATCGCCGCTGTCAACATCGCCTGAACTCCCCTGTGGACTGCTGTGCCACTATTTTCGGTTGCCCGCGAGTCCAGCGCGGACAGAATGCTTGCCGTGCAAGATAGGGCACGATTGCGCGCTGTCCAGAGTTTTCCACCGCGGTTGTGTGCAGCCTGACCTTGCCGCTCTACATTGGCTGTCGTTGCTGGTCGGTATCGAAGCCAAGTACAGGCGCTGCCCGCGCGGCGGCATCGCAAAACTGGAGACCGCACGCCATGGCGCCACGCATCAAAGTCACGGTCGGCCACTCGGGGACGACCTTTCAGGGCCGGGATGATCTGGCCATCCAGGCGGCGGTGGACTATGTCGCTGCCCAAGGCGGTGGCACGGTCGAGGTCCGGCCCGGCCTGTACCAGTTACACAACTCCGTGCGTCTCCACAGCGGCATCGAGTTGATCGGCTGCGGCCCGGACACGGTGTTGCGCAAGGAGCCCTCCAGCACCGTGCTCATCACCGAGGATACCGACTGGTATGACGCGCAGGTGACCGTCGCCGATACGTCACCCTTCCGCGTCGGTGGCGGGGTGCTGCTGCGCGGTAAGTGCCCCCACTACAAGTCCGAGCAGATCGTGATTCACACCGTGCGGGCGATCGAAGGGCAGACACTCTGGCTCAAGTCCCAGGCCCGCGGCGCCGACGGGGCCGCGCATACGGGCAATTTCTGGGTTGGACATGAGGCGACCGCCTCCACCCTGTTTTCTCTCGTAACCGCAAACTGGGCCAGCGACATCCGGGTGGCCAACCTGCGCCTGGACGGCAACCGTACCAAGAACGCCGCGCTGAGTGGCAACTACGGCGGTGGCATGTACTTCCAGGACTGCGAGCGAGTCCACGTCGACACGGTCAACGTGGTCGACCTCGAGAGCGACTGCCTGAGCTTTCAGGTCGTTCACGACCTCACCATCGAGAACTGCGAGTTCGTGAACGCCGTTCAAGGCATCCATCCGGGGAGTGGTTCTCAGCGCCCGGTGATCCGCAATAACATCGTGCGACAGTGCACCCGCCACGGGCTTTCATGGTGCTGGGGCGTGCGCCATGGCCTCGCCGAGAATAACCTCATCGAGGATTGCCCCGTGGGCATCTCGATCGGCCATCGCGACACCGATAATATCATGCGCGGCAATACCGTGCGCCGCTGCCGCGATGGTGGCCTCGTTTACCGCAATGATCCGCCGCACCAGGCCGCCCACCGAAACCTGATCGAGAATAACCTCTTCGAGGATATCGGCACCCTCGAGAAACCCGGCTGCGGCATCGACCTCGACGGTCCGGTGGAAGACAATGTCCTCCGCGGCAACCGCATCGTCTGCACCCGGCCCGGACTCATGCGAGCCGGTATCCGCATCGGCCCGCAAGTGACCCGCCTCGAGCTGGACCGCAATCTCATCGAGGGCATCCCCCAGGCCCTCGAGGACCACCGCCTCGACCGCGTTTAGGCCCCCCGAAAGGAACCCAGGTCGGCCTGGAAACCCGGGTGCCCAGAAGTCCCCGACCAGCGAAGGACTGCGAGAAAATGCAGTCCGGCCACGAAGAGGGAGTACGGCGGAAGCCTCCCGCGAGCGGGAAGCAGGGCCGCCGGCTGGCGCGATGGCCGCCGGCGGCCCACGCACCACGCCTCAGCCGCCCTTCACCGCGATGCGCTGCGGCTGGGCTTCCTTCGCCTTGGGCAGAGTCAGCCGCAGCACCCCATCCTTAACAACGGCATGGATGCGGTTGCGGTCGATGGTGTCGCCCAGGGTAAAGGCGCGTTCGTAGTCGCCACTCTGGTACTCCTGATAGGTGAGAGCGAAACCCTCGGGGGCCTTGGGCATGAAGCGGCCCCTCAGGGTCAGTTCGCTGCCCTCGAGATCAACCGAGACGCTGGTCTCGTCAACCCCCGGCAGATCGGCCACCAGGACCACCTCGGCCTCGCTCTCGCGGATGTCGACTCGGGGTACGAAGACCGCGGTCTGCCGAGCCCGCTCTGTGCTGGCAGGCGTCTGCTGTTCGCGCTTGGTCACGGTACTCTCTGTCATGGTCGTATCCTCCTTGGTTCGCTCCGTGCTTCAGCCCGGGTTGACCGTGATCCGCTTGGGCTTGTCCTCCTCGGCGCGCGGCAGGGAGAGCTGCAAGACGCCCAGGCGATACTGCGCCGTCACCCGCTGTCCGTCGACGTGGAAAGGCAGCGCGAACGAACGCACGAACGCTCCCGCGCCACGCTCCTGCCGCAGGTAACTCTCACCCTTGCCGAGGGCCTCTACGTCGCGGCGACCGCGGAGGGTGACGGTATCGTTCTTCACCGTCACCTCGATCGCCTCAGGGTTGGTGCCGGGGATCTCAGCGGTCAGCAGGGCGGTGTCGGCGTTCGTCCAGATGTTCACCGCCGGGAACTCTCCCGCAGCGCGCGCACCCGATCTGCCGAACGGCTCAAACAGCCGGTTCACCTCTCGCTGCAGTCGCTCCACCTCATCCCAGGTGTTCCAGTAACGTCCGGTTGGCCATGTCCACAACATCGCAACCACCTCCTTTCGCGTTCTTCGTGCCATTCACCGACCCCAGAGGTCATCTGAAGCAACCCGGTAACCCGCTCTGCCGTAATCAGATGACCACGATCACGCCGGCCTTTTAGCAGACCTCGTGCCAACTCTTAGAGGTCGCTCGCCGGGGGGCGCAAGTCAGCTCCGTAGGGGTTCGCTTGTCTAAGAACCGCAGAGGGTCGAGCGCCTGCCCGCCGTGGTGGGTCGATAGACGAGGGGGGACGCAGTGTCCGAGTCCCCCCCGTTGATTCGATCCCGATTTCGATGTCCATCTCGATCCGCCATCCCGCCGCTACGGTTTCGCGGCGGCACCCCCAGCCGCGGAAGTCGCGGGTTCGCCTCTGCCTCTTCAGCCCCGA
>CAILKC010000313.1 GCA_903834675.1 uncultured Victivallales bacterium
GCCTCTCCAGAAGACTGGTGGAGATGCGGTGGGCTCCACCGCCGCGCCTGAGGCCAGGCGCCTCTCCAGAAGATGGGTGGAGATGCGGTGGGCTCCACCGCCGCGCCTGAGGCCAGGCGCCTCTCCAGAAGATGGGTGGAGATGCGGTGGGCTCCACCGCCGCGCCTGAGGCCAGGCGCCTCTCCAGAAGAGGGGTGGAGATGCGGTGGGCTCCACCGCCGCGCCCGAGACCAGGCGGCTCTCCAGAAATCAGGGGGCGGGGGGCGCCGATGGGGCCAGCTGATCGACGATCTTGCCGGGGTTCATGATGGCGTTGGGATCGAGGGCATGCTTGATGGCGCGCATCATGTTGAGGGAGCCTTCGTCGACCACCAGGTGCATGTAGGCCTTGCGTTTACAGCCGATGCCATGTTCTCCCGAGAGGCGTCCGCCGAGGCGAGCGGTCTGGCGGTAGAGATCGGTCAGCAGGACGGGTAGCGTCGTCCGCCAGCGTTCGCTGGACCAGGCCGGGTTCATGACCGGGGTGGCGTGCAGGTTGCCATCGCCGGCGTGACCGTAGCAGGGGATGGGCACGTCATAGGCGACGGAGAGTTTCTCGACCGCCTCCACCATGGCCGGGATGGCTGCCATGGGCACGACGATGTCCTCCAGGCTCTGGTGCGGACTGATGAGCTTGAAGGCCTCGGCGATGTTGCGCCGGATGCGCCAGAGGCGTTCGGAGGTAGTGCGGTTGTCGGCGACGTAGACCTCGAAGGCGCCGGCGGCCTCGCAGGCTTCGCCGATACGTTCGTAGTCCCGCTCGACCTGGCCCTGGTCGGTGCCGTCCACCGTAATCAGGAGCATGGCGCCGGCCTGCTCGTAGGGGATGCTTTCGTTGAGGTAGCTGCACGAGGCGCGGACGCTGGTCTGGTCCATGAATTCGATGGCGGTGGGGATGATGCCGGTGCCGGTCATGATGCGGGGCACGGCGCCGATAGCTTCCCGCGCGCTGCGGAAGAGGCAGAGCAGGTCAACGCTGGCCACGGGGAGCGGCAGGAGTTTGAGGATGATGCGGGTGAAGATGCCCAGGGTGCCCTCAGAGCCGACCATCAACTGCAGCAGGTTCAGGCCGGTGACATCCTTGACGAGTTTGCCGCCGAGGCAGAGGAGGTCGCCGTTGGGCGCCACCACGTCCAGGCCGGTGACGTAGCGGCCCGTGACGCCATACTTGACGGCTTTGCCGCCGCCGGCGTTCTCGGCGACGTTGCCACCGATGCAGCAGCTCTCGAGGCTCATGGGGTAGCCGGCGTAGAACAAGCGGTGCGGGCGCAGCTTCTCGTTGATCTCGCTGGTGATGACGCCGGGCTCGACCACGATCATCAGGTTCTCGGTATCGATCTCCAGGATGCGATTGAGGCGCCCCACGTCCAGAACGATGCCGCCGAAGAGGGGCACGGCGCCGCCGGAGAGACCGCTGCCGGCGCCGCGGGGGGTGATGGGGACATTCTCGCGATTGGCCAGCCGGACGAGGGCCTGGATGTCCGCCGCGGAACCGGGTCGCACCACCAGTTCGGGCAGATGACAGGCGCCAGACTCATCAACCGACTCATCGTGGCCGTAGGGCTCAAGCCGGTCCGGCGCCGCGTAGATGACCTGCCGGTCGCCGACGATGGCGGCCACCTGGCGAGCGATCTCGGGAGTGACGGGGGCGTAGGGCGCGCTCACGGTGCGGCTCCTCCCTGCTGCCCAGCCTGAGCGCGGGCGCGTCGCAGCTTCTCGATCAGCACCGGCAGGATGTCGAACAGGTCGCCCACGAGGCCCAGTTCGGCGACCTTGAGGATCTGGGCTTCGGGGTCGCTGTTGATGGCGATGATGGTGTCGCTGGTCTGCATTCCGGCCAGGTGTTGCACGGAGCCGGACAGGCCCACGGCGAGGTAGAGCCGCGGCGCGACCGTCTTGCCGGAGAGCCCGACCTGGTGGGGGTAATCGAGCCAGCCACGGTCGACCACGTCGCGGGTGGCGCCGAGAGCCCCCTCGAGACTGTCGGCCAGTTGCCGCACCAGCGGCAGGTTCTCGGGCCGCCGGATGCCGCGGCCGACGCTGACCACGATCTCGGCGTCCTGGAGCGTCCGGCTCTCGGGAGATGGCAGGAAACCGGTGTGCCGAACGCGGCTGCGCAGGAGGTCGGGCGCTGGGACGCTGCGTTCGAGGCGGCCGGTACGGGTCGGGTCCGGCGGCGGCGGGCGGGTCGAATGCGGCCGGACGGTGGCCATCTGCGGCCGATGCCGGGGGGTGCGGATGGTGGCCAGGATATGTCCGCCGATGGCCGGGCGCGTCTGCAAGAGATCGCCGGTGGCGGGATCGATGTCGAGCTCGGTGCAGTCCGCGGTCAGGCCGGTGTGCAGCTTCACGGCCAGGTAGGGCATGAGCGTCCGGCCGGTGCTGGTGGCGGCGGCGATAAGGATCTGCGGCGCGTGTCGACGAACCAGGTCTTCCAGGCAGGCGGCATAGGGTTCGACGAGGAAGTCGCGGAGCGCGTCGTGCTCGACCGTCAGCACCCCGTCGGCGCCGCCAGCGTGCAGTCGCCGCAGCTCGGGGTCAGGAAAAGCGGGGCCGACGACCACGGCCCACAGCGGCGCCCCCAGCGCGTCGGCGAGGCGGCGACCGCGACCGAGCAACTCGAAGCCGACGCGGGCCAGTTGTCCGTCGGCATGTTCGGCCAGAACCCAGACGGGGGCATCGCGATTCGACATCAGAGCAGGCCTCGTTCAGTCAGGAAGGCAACCACGCGGTCCGTGGCAGCATCCACTTCGCGGGCCTCGCTGGCCCGCAGCAGCTCACAGGTCCGGGTCAGGCGGGGACGGAAAATGCGTTCGACCCGAGTGGGCGAGCCCTTGAGCCCGACCGCATCCGCCGGGACCTCGAGGTCGCGGGCCGCCCAGACGGTAACCTCGGCTCGGCGGGCGCGCTGCTTACCGCGCAGGGTCGGCAAGCGTGGCACGGCAATCTCCTTGACCACGGTGACCACGGCGGGCAAGTCGGCGGAAAGGAGTTCGCGGCCATTCTCGACCAGCCTCTCGGCCTGGCAGGCGCCGTCCGCGAGCAGAGTCAACTTAGAAACGTAGGTGAGCACGGGCATATCGAGGAAAGCGGCCAGGCCGGGGCCGACCTGGCCCGTGTCGCCATCGGTGGCGCGTTCGCCGCAGAGGATCAGGTCCACGGGTTGCAGGCGACGCAGCGCCGCCGCCAGGACGCAGGCGGTGGACCAGGTATCGGCGCCGGCGAAGGCCTTGTCGGTGACCAGTACGGCGCGGTCGGCGCCCATGGCCAGGACCTCGCGCAGGGCGGACTCCGCCCGCGGCGGACCCATGCTGACCACCACGACCTCGCAGGGCGGCGGCGCCGCCTCGCGCAGGCGCAGCGCACACTCCACCGCATAGAGGTCAAGCGGGTTGACAATCGCGTCAACGCCGTCGCGGATCATGGTCCCCGTCACCTCGTCCATACGGACCGACGAGGTCTCGGGCACCTGTTTGATGGGAACGACAAGACGCACGGAGTCACCTTTCCGCCGAGCAACCACCGGCCGCCCCCGCCGCGGGTCTTGCGGACGGCCCGGTTGACGCAGTGCAATCTGCCTGAAGCGTGCAGAAAGTCAACCGCTGAGAGCCCGAGTGGTTTCAAGAAAGAGCCCCCGCGTGATCTAGCAGGCGTCGGCCCTGACCCCGCTGGCCTCCTTGGATGAGACTTGCAGCAACCTCGTATGACACCAGGCGCTTCCCATTCCGCCCTTCGTCCGCCGCGGCAAGCATTTTCCACGGTTGGTTGGTTGGACTCGACCTAATCTCACCGGTGGGCCTGAGCATTTCC
>CAILKC010000314.1 GCA_903834675.1 uncultured Victivallales bacterium
CGGGCCGCGGCTAGTGATGATGCGCTCATCGCGCTGGACGGCCAGGCCGGTGCAAACGGCGCCCGTGAGTTGCGCTTCAAAGGAAGGGTAGCAGGTGACGCGGCGGCCGTGGAGCAGACCGGCGGCCTGGAGCACGATAGGCGCGGCACAGATGGCGGCGACCAGGCCACCGGCCGCATGGACGCTGCGCAGCAGGTCGAGGACGGCCGGGTTGGCAGCGAGGTTGGCGCTGCCGGGCATGCCGCCGGGGAGGACGACCATGGCGAGGTCATGGGCTCGCAGCTCGCCGAGGGCGACTTCGGTGGTCAGGCAGATCCGATGGGCTCCCGTGACGATTCCAGCAGGGCCCGACGCGGCGGCAAGGGTCACGTCGAGGTCAGCTCGGCGCAAGACGTCGATGACGGCAACAGCCTCGACTTCCTCGAAGCCTTCGGCCAGCAACACGGCGACTCGTGGTGTGTTACCCATAGGTCTCGAGTTCCCGTCCGCGGACGGGTCCAGCGCGAGGGCGGGCTACGCCTGGGGCCGCAATTCTAGAGGAGGAGCGCAGTGCGGCGCTCTCGGACCCGACCCACGCGGGCGAAAATCTACTGGCCCGACCACGCGCTTTCCAGTTCGATGCTCGCTGGGGTTCGTTGACCTCGGCGTAGTACCGTGTATGTTGGAGCGGCGGGTCGCTGTGGGGGTTCGCGACGCCGCGGCGGGGCCGCAGGATAGATAACAGGTGGGTCTTACCTATGCGTTTTACACGTCTTGTCGGCCTGACGTTTCTGCTGTTCATTGCGGGCGCGGGATCGCTTCTGGCTCAGGCGCCGCGCTGGGTAGTGACGAATCGCTGGCAGGGATTCGGTTCCCAGCAAACCGAGATGTTCTGGGTCAACGGTGACGTCTGGCGCGTGCGCTACCGGCCTCGCGGCAAGGACCTCTTTCAGATCGTGGTCTACGAGGCCCAGGGCAAACTCGTGGATATGGTCGCGAATCAGAACCTTGAGGCCCCCCTCCCGGGTTCAACCCGTCTCCACGGGCGCGGCCAGCGCTTCCTCGGCATCACCGGGGTGGACACCTCCTGGGACGTCACCGTGGAGCAATACGTCACGGTGATCGACGAGTGGCACCTGCGGCAACTGCTCCAGCAACCCCGGCCGCAGTTGTTGAAGATTGGCCTCTGGACCGGCGGTGACGGGCAGAGCGAGTACACCTTTACGGTCCCCTCACGCAGTTGGCAGATCCGCCACGGCCACAGCGGCGATGGCCTGTTGCAGATCACGGTGGAGGACACGGCGGGGTTCGTGGCCCTGGCGGCCAATGAGATCCGCGCCGCCGAAGGGAGCTGTTGGGTGCATCAGGCCGGCACCTTCACCATGCGCGTCAACGCCGACCGGGTTGACTGGAAGGTGGAAGTGCTCTGCGAGGATATGCCCGCCGCGGGAGAATGACCACGATGGACCGACCGACCGTGCTGAGCGTGGCCGGCAGTGACAGCAGCGGCGGCGCAGGCATCCAGGCGGATCTTGCGGCCTTCGCCTACTTCGAGGTCACCGGCACCACTGCCGTCACCGCGGTCACGGCGCAGAATCCCCAGGCGGTCACGGGCGTCTACCCGGTTGACCCCCTGGGCGTCGCCGCCCAGATCGATGCCGTGTTTGGCGGTTTTGCCGTCGCCGCCGTGAAAACGGGGATGCTGTTCAGTGCGGCCCATATCGACCAGGTCGCCGCGCGGCTGGCCCATCACCGTCCTCGCTGGTTGGTGGTGGACCCGGTCATGGTGGCCACCAGCGGGGCCAGGTTGCTGCGTGACGATGCCGTCGAGACCTTGTGCGGCAGGCTCTTGCCCATGGCGTCCCTCATCACCCCGAACCTGCCCGAAGCGGAGGTCCTGCTGCGGCGGCCGATCGGCTCTGACGAGGAGGCGCTACGGGCGGCCGTCGAGCTGTCTTCCCGCTACGGCTGCTGGGCGCTCGTCAAGGGCGGGCACGGCGGCGGCGGCGTGGCCGTGGATGCGCTGGTCCATGACGGCCAGGCCTGGGTTTTCAGCGCTCCGCGCCAGTCGGTGCCGACCACGCACGGCACCGGCTGTTCCCTGAGTGCCGCCATTGCGGCCTGTCTGGCCCGGGGGGACGCGCCGCCCGCTGCCGTGCGGCGCGCCAAAGCCTATGTTCTGGGCAGGCTGAGATCGTGTCTGGCGGTCGGCCCCGACACGTGGGTCATGACCCCGCCCCGCAGCTTGCCGCTGCAGGACATCCAGGTAATCGAGAGTCGGCCGTGAGACGGGAGTCGGCGCCATGAGCGTCAGCAAGAGCACAGCACCTCGCATCCACCGCCACACCCTGGTCGAGATGAACCGCTCCGTGTTCACCGCCCGGCGCGACGCGGCCCACGCGCGAGCTATGGACTTACTCCTGAACGGCATTGAGCATGGTAACAAGGAGCAGCGTGCCGCCTGGTACGCCGATTGCCTGCGCCTGGTGGAGGAGACCCTGCGCTCAACCCAGCGCTCCCAGATTGCTCAGGACGGGCCGCTGATCCATTACCTCAAACTCCTTCGCGAAATCCTCAATGCCCAGTTGGCTCTGGTGAATCACGAAATCACCCTCGGACGCGAAACGCAGGAGTTCGCCCGCGTCCTTGGCCGTGACACCGTCGCGCGCTTGCTCGCGGATGTCCGTCCTTTCAGTGACACCGAGAAGTTTGTCCTCGATTCCATCCGTAACCTCTTGCAGTTTGGCGAGCCGCTACGAGCTCGGGACACGCTGGAGCGCCAGCACGACTTCACGGCGGAAGACCGGCGCCGACACCAGCAAGCGGCCACAGAGTACACACAGCACTACAGCACGTGTGGCCGCTGAGCTGCTTTCGGCCTAACCCTATGGACACCCTGGCGCCAGACTCCCGGCCCCTCCGGGTGCTGCAGGTCACCGAGGCTGCAGGCGGTGGCGTGCGCCGACACCTGCAGCGCCTGGCGCCCGAGTTGCGGCGCCTGCACGTCGAACTGGATCTGCTGGTGGGAATCGGCCGCGCCGAACCCGGCCTCGATGCCGATCTGGCGGACTACCGGGAGCAGGGTTGTCGCACGGCGGTCTTCCGTGGTTCCGGCACCGTGGGCGCGCTGTGCGGCGGGATTCCGGCGCTGCGGCGGGCGCTGCGGGACTGGCGGCCGGACGTGGTCCATCTGCACGCCACCCGAGCCGGGCTGTTCGGTCGCCTAGGGCGCCGCGCGCGCCAGCTGCCAGCCCTCGTCTACTCCCCTCACGCCTTCGTCTTCCAGGCTCATGAGTCGCCTTGGCTTCGCTGGCTGGTCTGGCGCCTGGAGCGGCGCCTGGCCCGCGTCACGGACGCCTTCGCCTGCGTGTCCGCCGCCGAGCGCGAGATCGCGCTGACGGCGTTGGCGGTCGAGCCCGACCGCATTCGGGTCATCGAGAATGGCCTGGAAGCGGGCTTCGCCGAGGCCCTGCTGCCGCGGGCGGCCGTGCGCGCCGCCTGGGGCATCTCCCCGGCAGATACGCTCATCGGTCTCTGTGGACGGTTGGTGGCGCAGAAGGACCCTGCCACCCTGCTGCGCGGACTGGCCCTTTGTCGGCAGCGCTTCCCTCACCTGCGCCTGGCTGTGTGCGGCAGCGGCCCGTTGGCGGCGTCTCTCCATAGGCTCGCAGGGCGGCTGGGGCTGAACGAGATCATGCGCTGGAACGGCTTCGTTCCGGACCTGCCTCGGCGCATGAGTGGCTTCGACCTGCTGGTCCTGCCGTCGCGCTACGAGGGACTGTCCTACACCCTGTTGGAGGCACTGGCTGTCGGCGTTCCCGTGCTGGCGGCGGACATCCCGGCCAACCTGCCGCGCCCGTGCCTGCGGGGGCCCATCACCCTGGTTCAGCCGGGCCATCCTCAGGCCTGGGCCCAGGCCCTCACCGCGACCTTGGAATCCCTCGATTCCCTGCAGAAACAGACCCGCGCCTTAGCGCCGTGGGTCAGACAGGAATTCTCCGCCTCACGGCAGGCGCGCGCCCTGGCTGAGCTCTACCGCCACTGCGCGGCCGACCGGACGCCGCCGTGAATCCGCGGCAGGCACTAGCGGCGCAGGGCTAGGGCTCGTCCTCAGGCTCGGCGGCGGGTGGCACCGTCAGCCGGACGGCCTCGATCGCCCTGGCGGCCTCGTGGAAGGTCTGGTAGCGCTCGCCGGGCTCTTGCCTGATCATCCGCCCCAGCACCTCCACCAGTTCGGGACGGAAATCGCGCAACTTGCCGGACACCGACAGACGCATCTTGGACAGGTGGCGTTTGGCCAGCGCCTCGACCTCCTTGGCGTCAAAAAATGTCTGGCCGGAAAGCGCGTAGTACATCACCATCCCAATGCTGTAGATCTCGCTGTAGGCATCTTCGCCGGTGCCCAGCAGGCGTTCGGGAGGAAGGTAATAGGGCGAGCCGGAGACATACTCTTCCTGGGGGTTAAGGGCCAGCTCCCGGGAGATGCACAGGCCGTAGTCAAACAGGACCGCGAAGCCCCCTTCGTTGATGATGATGTTTTCCGGCTTCATGTCGCGGTACAGGTAACCGCACTTGTAGATATGCTGTTCGGCCGAGAGGATGTGCATGCCCATTTGCAGCACTTGACGCTCAGGCAGCCGACCCAGACGGTCTACCCGTTTGTCGAGGCGCTCGCCCTGCACCAGCTCCATGGCCGAGTAGTACTCGCCCTCTTCACAACCGCTGTCGACGCACTTCACCAGGCACGGATGGCCGCCGACGATCTTACCGATGCGCGCTTCATTCAGCATCGCGTGGATGTTGACCGGCTTCGTCTTCTCTGTCCTGGACAGGATCTTGACCGCAAACAACTGGGTCGGATACTGCCGGTTCACAGCCTTGTACACACTCCCCATGCCACCGCCGCCGAGCGGCTCAAACAGCCAGTAGTTGCCCACCCGCAGCGGCACGAAGGCGATCCGCTGGCATTGCGGACACTCCACCATCTTCAAAACTTCAAGCTTGCGCGAGGGTATCTGCAGGCCGCAGCCTTGGCACGGCAGATGCCCGCCCTCGAAGGCGACAACCCGCTCCTCACACTGCCGGGCCAGCTCCTCGGGCGAAAGCGCCTTCGCGCTGCTCGCCTTCTCCCCCGTTGCCTTCTTTTTCCAGAACAACAGCATGCACGACTCGTCAGATAGTGGTTGCGTCAGCCCGTCGCCCCGTCCGGCTGCGACAAGGTACACCCGGAGTCTGGCAGGCGCTCATCGACCGTGCCGAAGCTCCCAGAGGCAATATCGCGCCAGCCCCTCTCGGTGTCCACCCCCACAGAACCGTATTTCAGGCTGCCGGCCTGGAAGTGCTTTCCGCCCCGATTCGCGGTTTTTTGGTTGTATTTGCAGATCTGCCGGGCTACCCTACCGCAGATAAAGCGGCGCTGGGGGTCTCGGGGCGCTCAGAAACCGAGGCCACCAGTCGTCTTACCGGTGGGACTGGCGTGTCGGCGAGCCCGCGCGTTGGAGCGGGAACGCCGTCTTGATGCGGGCGTCCAACGTGGTTGTAGGCCGTGTTTCCTGCCTGGCTTCGGTTGGGTCTGGCAGAGCCGCAAGAGGTGATGGACCATGAAGAGACACCGCATTCACTTTTGGCAGCGCTGGACAGTCGTGACTCTGCTTCTGGCCTCGGCGCTTGGCGCCGTCACGCCGGAGTTTACCCTCCGTTTTGGCGCGACCGGAAACATGATCACCGAGAAGATCATCGACATGGATCCGCTCGATGATGTGCTCGCTTACGAACTCGGCTACGTGATAGGCGCGCTGCCCGGGTCGGCTCAGGACGATTTTGACATGCCTAAACCCATTTTTCCGCCGCCGTCCGGCGGCCCGCGTCAGGCCCCCACCTTCTACTTCCTGGCCGATACCCGTAGCCTGTATAAGGACTTCCGCCCGCCGTCCACCAGTCAGTCCTGGGAGATAAGACTGGACAACATGCAGACCGGCGACAGCGTCAAACTCGAGTGGCGCTTGCAGGAGGGTAGGCTGGAGGAAGGCAACTTTCTAAGTCTGAAGGATCTTAACCGCAACGAGATTCTGGTCGAGAACATGATGACGACGAGAAGCTATGTGTTCACCGACACCAACCAGACGCTTCTAGTGCTCCACACTACACGCAACCATCCTCCTGTAGCCCGTGGCGATGTGGCCGCCATGCTGCGGTCCGACGGCACCCTGCGGATTCCCTTCGCGAGGCTGTTGGCCAATGACTACGACCCGGACGCCGGCAACACGATCGACGTGATCGCGGTCGGCACCCCCGTCGGGGGGCTGGGCGGCGGCAAGGGTGCCTCGGACTACGGCGCCACGAGCCTCGATACGGTCGCCCGGGTGGTGACCTACACCTTGCCTGCGACGCTTCCCGCCGACTGGGATGATCGCGTGTCCTTCTCTTACACGATCCAGGATAGCGATTCCGATCCCGATACGCTTCACGCGGCCACCGCCACCGTGCAGGTGACGGTGGCCGCGCACGTGCTGGTGGTGCCGACCTCGGCCGACATCGCGGCGCATCCGGGGCTGCCCTTCAGGGTGGGCTACACGCTCGTCCACGACGGTTCTCTTCAGTCTCTGGAGCTATCGTTCACCCTGCCTAGAATCAGCCTTACACCGGTCGTCTACTGGTCCTATGTGAGTGGCTCCTATACCGCCGACGCGGGCACGCCCGCCCCGATCATCGCTCCCGGCGATGATTCGGGCCAACTTGTGCTGGACTTCGGCACGAACGTCCCGCCGACGGGGACCCACTTCTCTTTCGCTCTCAACGCCCCGGCCGCCGCCTTCGACGTCACCCTCCTGTATTCCTCGGCCATTTATCAGCTCACCGGGAGTAGTACCGAACTCACGCAGCCTCTGCCCGAGGTTGCGGTGCGCTCGGCTTACACCCTCACCTTCGTTTCCGCCGGCAACGGCACGGTCACGGGGGCGGCGAGTCAACTCCTGGAGCCCGGTCATCTGTCCGGCCGGGTCACGGCCGAGCCCGCCACGGGGTACCACTTCCTGCGCTGGACCTTGGGCGGCGCCGAGATCGGCACGAATACCACCCTGACCTTTGCCGGTGGCAACACCGATCTGACCGTCACCGCCTGGTTCGCCATCAACACCTACACCCTTACCTTCGGTCGCACGGGCGCCGGCGTCGGGACCCTGACCGGAGCAACCACGCAGCAGGTGACCTACCTTGACAGCGCCACGCCCGTCAAGGCCGTCCCCGGTACGGATTCCTACTTCTACCAATGGATTGAAGACGGCAGCACCGCCAATCCGCGGACGGTCACTGGGGTCACTGCCACGGCCACCTACACCGCCGAGTTCAGGGCCCTGACTCCTGGCGATCCGAACGGCCACTTTAACCTCGTCTTTCAGAACCAGACCGGCGGCGACCTGCGCTCCATCTGGGACCTGACAGGGCCCTATGTGGCCAACGTGGGCGCGCACGTGCTGACCTTGGTCTTGACCTACGACGAGCGTGGCACGGTGGGCGGGGTCGGCCAGTTGCAGGGCAGCCTCGGCGGCCAGCCTTTCACGGTCTCCGGTATGCCGGTAAGGGGCAGCTCCAGCGGCAGGAACGGCAGTTTGACGGTGCGCGGCAGCCTGGCAGGTGCCAATGCGACCACGGCGGCCTCCCTCAAACTGTCCCTGGCGCTGGTCGGCCGAACCCTCACCGGGGTGGTTACCGGCAGCGTCACCGATAGAACCACCGGGACCAGGCTGCTCATCAGCGCGCCGTGCGTGCTCAACCTGCCCGACGATATGACCGGCGCTTACCAGCTCCCGACCGACCTTACCCTGGGCGCGCGGGGAGCCATCAGCGGGACCAGTACCCTGATCCTCGGCAACGGCCGGACCGTACCGCTGCTGGTCTCCGGTCGGCGCCTTGGCAGCCAAACGACCCTGACTCTTACGGGTGACAGGACCGCCGATCCCGCCTTCAGCGCAATTCGCTTTACCCTGACGGTTCGGACCTACACCGACAACCTGGCAGGCATCCGCGCGCTCGCCGGGGAAGCGTTTGGCCAGATTTTCACATGGCGTCCCTGACTTCCCGCAAGACGATCCTGAGCGCTACGGCCAGCGGCGTTCTGCTGCTGGTGGCGTGTTTGTATTGGCGCGGCTCTCGCCCGGATCCCGTCGGCGCTCCCGGGGCACGCCTCTCGGCGCCCCAGCCCGAGTCTGCCCGACGCGCAGGGTCACGCCTCGGCGAGCGCCGCGCCGCTGGCCTCAGCACCGCGCCGAATGCCAATCCGCTGTCCCAGGGCGATCCGGCCGGGGATAGCGAGGTCCTGACCCTCTGGAGCACGGTCCAGGATACGACCTTGGACCCGGTCGTCCGCGAGTCGGCGGCGCTGAAGCTCGCCAGCCGCGGCGACCGGGGCATCATGGAGCGCCTGTGGGCCCTCTGGCGACAGGGACGCCTGCCCGCGGGGTGCTCGTGGATCCGCGATCTTATGGCGGCAGCCACCCAGGCTGCCGACGCTCCCCCCGGCACCGTTGTGGTCACGGGCGACGAGCGGCCGGAAGCGCCCGCCGCTGAAGTGGCCCGGGCCGCGGCCCGAGCCGCCAACACCGCCCTGCCCCTCGATGTCCGCCTCGAAGCGGTTCGCGCCTTGGCGGCGGCCCAGAGCGCCGAAGCACTGGCCGTCCTGGAGAACCTCTGCGTCGGCGACATTCAGGCCCCCTCGGAACTGCGGACGGCGGCCTTCGAGGCCTTGCTGCAAGCCGACGATCAACTGGCCGTCAGCACCCTCAAGCAGCTCCTCTCACAGAGCCCCGCGCTGGTTGCCGAGGACCTGACCACGATGCTTGAGGCCTTGGCCGATGAGCCCCATACGGGCACCCGTGAAATCGCCTTGCCCTTGCTGCGGCATGCCAGTGCCGATGTCCGCGAGGAGGCCGCCTGGTTACTGGCCCTGAATTCCGAGGAGACCACGCCCGCGGAGACCAAGACCATCCTCGAAGTCCTGGGCACGGAAAGCGAACCGGCCGTCCGGCGACGCCTCTACTCCGCGCTCGACCCGTCCGCCGCACCATACGCCAGCAGCATTCTGAGCGCCGCCGTCGCCGAGGAGGCGGCTTCGGTCAGACTCTCCGGCTATCAGGCCCTGGCCGGCATGGCCGCGGCCGAACCCGACGGCCAGGTCGCCCCGCTCTTTGACGCCCAGGTGGTCGGCGAACTCGCGCAAATGGCGCTGAACTCCACCGAGTACCAGTACCGTTTCGAGGCCGTGGTGGTCTTGAAGACCGCCCGTACGGCCGGCGCCACAGCCGCCCTGGCCCGCATCGCCGCCGGAGCCGCAGACTCCCGCATCGCCCAGGCAGCCGCCGCCCCCTGAGCTCGAAGAACGAGCGCAGCGGGCCTTTTCACACGGCTTCTGAGGGTGTCCCCTCGACGAGTCCGCCCCCATCCTCAGGGGTGACGCGAGGCCCCGGCCTGGCGCGCCCAGGCCGCCACCAGGCTGCCCCACGGCTCGCGCCCGGGCCGCGCCCGCAGCGCGTCGGCCACATCGTCGCCCGAGAAGGATTCGGTCCCCGGATTCCAGGTTAGCTCCCGCCCCAGGCGCAGGGCCAGGTTGACCAGGTGACAGCAGGTGGCCGAACGGTGCCCCACCTCCGCCGGACACGCCGGCGTCCGCCGCGTGCGGATGCACTCCAGCCAGTCGCCGTGATGATCCTCGCTGCGATACAGACGCACATCGTCCGGCTTCAGGCTGATCTCGGCCAATGCCGCCGGCTCCGTGCGCACCGCGCCGCGTTCCACGGCAAGGCTGCCCGCGCTGCCGTGGAAGGTCACGCTGCTGCCCCCCGTACGCACCTGTACCTCCACCCCGTTCGCATAGGTCAACCGCGCCTCGACCCGGGTAGCCGTGGTGAACAAGCCACTCGCCGGGAAGTCCCCCTTGCCCCAGGCCCGGCAGGGTCCCGAACTGTCCATACCAAGAGCCCACTGCACAATGTCGAGGTGATGCGCCCCGAAATTCGTGACCTGCCCGCCGGAGTAGTCCTGGATGAACCGGAACTGGTAGTGACAGCGCTGCTCATGGTAGTCCGCCCAAGGCGCCGGCCCCAGCCAGGCGTCGTAATCCAGCTCGGACGGCACCGGCATCGGCGCCCACTCTGCCGGGCAGGTCTTGTTGTTGGGCGGCAATTCGACCTCGATTCGTTGCAGCGATCCGAGGTAGCCGTTGCGCACCAGCTCGCCAGCCCGGCGGAATTCCGCCATGGAGCGCTGTTGACTGCCGGTCTGCAGAATCCGGCCGGTCGCGGCCACCACGTCGCAGAGCAGGCGCCCCTCGGCAATCGTCAGCGTCAGCGGTTTCTCCAGGTAGATGTCCTTGCCGCAGATGGCCGCGTGGACCGCCTGCGCCACGTGCCAGTGGTCCGGGGTGCAGATGACGACCGCGTCCACGCCCTCCCACTCATCCAGCGCCCGGAAGTCACTGAACCCACGACAGTCGCTATGGCCATAGTGTTGATCGACCAGGCTCTTGGCGGCGGCCAGGTGGCGCTGGTCTACATCGCAGACGGCCGTCACCCGCACGTCCGGACGGCCGATGAAGGCCTTGAGGTTGTAGGTGCCCATGTTGGCAACCCCCACAAACCCCAGTCGAAGGGGATGTTTGCCGGAAGTGCTCATGCTGCTTCTCTCCATGGCTGCTGCGGCGGCGCCGCTTGGGGTTAGCCGATCCAGACCGGGGAGCAGACGGCCAGACTGCCGTCGGCGAGGGTGACCCGTGCGTGGTAGAAGGCGGGCCGGTCAAGCCTGTCTTCAAGAGTACAGTCGAACGTTTTCGCCCCAGGCTCCATGACCCGCCACGGCGATGCGTCCCGCGCCACGTCGACCCTGGCGATGCGCTCCTCGGCCCAGGCCTGCAGGTGAATCCGGCTCGTGCCGACGAAAGGCAACTCGGCGCCCATCGGGGCCCCGTTTACCGTGAAGCGCAGCACCGTCCGGCGACCGCGCACGGCGTAGGTCCGCCGCGCCCGCAACGCCGCAAACACCGAGCGGCGGGTCAGACCTTCGGCCCACACGGCGCACAGCCCGCCCCCAGCGGGCCACGGCGCCTCGCCGAAATCGCCCGCCTGGCCGCCCTGCGGAGCCGAGCCGCCCGTGAAGCCGAGACGCAGCCCGGCACGCAACGCTCCCATCACCCCTGCCTCCCGGGGCGGACCCGGCAACCGTCCGTCGCTCGGCTCCCAACCCTCGCCCGAACCATTCCCGGACCACAACTCCACCAGGCGCTCCACGTCCGCTTCCACGGCCGTCCAGTCCGTGCCCCCCAGCCGCGGCCCCGACCGGCGCCCCGGATTCTGGCTGATCACCAACGCCTCGGATGCCCGCAGCGCCTCGTACAGCCTCGCCGGGTAGGCATAGCGCGAGTCGTCCACGGGCAGATAGGGCTGGTCGCCGCCGAGGAAGTACACGGCTTTGTCGCCGTAGTGTGAGTGCTGCCAACCGAACCCCAGGAAGGTCACCAAACGCCCTTCGTCCAGGTTGACCTCCACGGCCTGCTTGTGCAAGGCCCAGCGCTCGTGGTCGAGCCAGGCGTGCGCCTGGGGGAGCACCGCGGCGAAATCCAGCCGCCGAGCTTCCCGCGCCCAGCGCCGACCCTCGGCCGTCCAACCTACGGACGCTGGAACGAAGGCAGGCGCATTGAGGTCGCCAAAGAACAGCCCGAGGCCATCCTCGCCGCGCGGCACGGTGACGTTCGACAACCCCGCCGGCAGACCGGGAACGCTGGCCCGGCAGGACACCGGCTCAGTGCCCATCCGCCCGACCTCGAGGTGGCCCGCCCCGCCACTCAGGGGCAGAGCCACGGTGCGCGCCCCAAGGCGAAGCCGGGCGCGGCCAGCCACCGGGGCCAGGTTGCCGTAACGGTCCGTGACCCGCACGTCCGCCCGCAGCGCCTCGCCCAGCCCCGCGCTGCCCGGCAGGAAGGCCTCAACCCGCGTCGGCGCCCCGGCGCTGACGTGGATCACGATCGGCTCGGGAAGCCGCATGACCGGCTCGCCCTGGCCGGGGTTGACCAGTACCTTGAGGTCTCGGCGTCCCGCCAACGGCGTCCAGCGCCAGCCGCCCTGGGCACCGCACACCAGCGTCACCCGCTCCCCGGGGGCCAACGCCCCCTCCTCCACCACAAAACCCAGCCCCGCGGACGGGGCTGCCACGATGCGCTTGCCGTCAGGGCCAGGCTCCTGTGCCTGCCGTGGCCCCGGCAGGAGGCCCAGCCGCGCCGTGCCCGCATAGTGCCATTCGACCACGCCCGGACACACGGAATCCTCCCCCGGCGCGACGGCGCCGAGAGGGTTTTCCCCCAGGGCCTGGAAACAGACTTCGCTGCCGGTCGGTAGCCCTGTCGGCCCCGCCTCGAACCACAGTTCAAAGGGGCCATCCGTTCCGGCCACGACCTCGCTCACGCTCGCCCCCGCCCGGCCCAGCAAAGCCGGGCAGTACAAGCTCTCGTCGCCCAACGCCTCGTCGGCCCCGACGAACGTCTGTCCCAGCGGCCGCTCCGGGTGCTGCCGCCGCCGTCGCACCAACATCCGAGCATAGTCAACCTCGTCCTCGGGGTAGGCCGGCGGTAGCCAAAGCGGGCCCGACAGCAGGGCGGCAAAGCGCGCCTCCAGCTCCGGCAGTTTGAGTTCCCGCAACACCTGTCCCCAGCGCTCGCGCTGGTTCTCGTGGACCAGCAGCGGTTCGAAGCCCATCCGCAGATACGTCTTCACCGCCGGCAGCCGAAAGTCGTCCGTCGTCAGCGTGGCCGCCCGCAAGCCCTCCAGCGCCATGCGGTGCAGGGTTGCCAGGGTGACCCAGTACCCCAGACGATGCCCCTGGAACTCCGGCACCACACCGACGTAGTGGACCGTTCCCGTGTCGGGCCTCAGCCCCGGCGCCCGCCAGGCCGAGGCGGTCGCCACCGGCCTCCCAGCCGCCACCACAAACAGCACTCGTTCCGCTCGGAACGCCGGGTCCCGCCGCATGATCCGGTCGAAACTGAAGCGGCCTGGTTCGCCGCCGAACGAAGCCGCCAGGATGCGATCCCAGTGCGCCGCGTCACCAGCCTGGTAGGAACGCAGAGAAAAGCCCGCCGGCAGCAGCAGCGCGGGCAGCTCGGAGAGCGTCGGCTTTAGCATCCGCAGTTGCGGTGTCAGTCCCATCGATAATCTCCACGTCCCAGCGACCTGCGGTCGCGGCGACCTCACAATGTGCCTCGCCCAGCCCGAGTGTCCAGCAGGCCGCCGCCCAGGCGGAAGAAGAAACGGGTGGGGGTGGTGGCGGCGGTTTCTTCACCGCTTCTCACGAACCGCCTTCGGGCAAACCCACCCGCACATAGGCGATCTCGGCCCAGGTATCGTGGGTCGAGAAGCCGACCTGCACCGGGTGCTTGGCCAAGGCCTGCAACAAAGCGGCACTGAGCCGTCCTGAACCGACCGGCCGCGCGTCGACCGTCAGCCGGACCTCGCCGGCGTCGAGGGCGAGGTCCCAGTCGTGCCAGGCGTCATCGCCGATCGCCGCCTGGCCGATCGAGGTGGGCAGACTCAGGAGCCCGTTGAGGCACTCCTGGTAGAACAGTTCCCCGCGGTCATGCAGCCAGACCCGGGCGAAGGTCCTGGCGTCCGCATAACCCAGGACCACCGAGACGCGGCGGGTCGGCCCCGCAAAGCAGCGGATGCGCGTCTGAACAGTATAGCGATCCCTTACCCCGGGAATCTTTACCACCAGCGGGGCGCGGTCGCTGTCGTTGTCAGCGAGCGTGAGCACGCCGCCGCTGACCATGCCGAATGCCGAGGGCTCCCAGCGCGCCAGCGGTGGCTGCAAGAGGCGCTCAGCTAGCTCGGCGAACGTGCCCTCGAAGGTCGCCACTGCCAGCGGCGTCTGCGCGCCCTGGTAGATCAGAAACACCCGGCCCCCCGCCTCGCACAGGGTGGCATCCGTGAGATGACCATACCAGCCGTTGACCGTGCCCCCGGCCTCCGGGTTGACCCCGCGCTCCCAGAGCTGCGTATAGTTGATCTGGGGATGGTTGCCGAGGCGCTCCCAGGTCACCATGTCACGGCTGCGGCGGCAGACAATCCGCAGCGACCCCGCCATGGACTCGCTATGCCAGGTGTAGAACCCGTCGCCGATCTTAACGAGGAACGGGTCGCCGCCGTAGAGATCGCGAATCACCGGGTTACCCTCGTGTTTCGTCCAGGCCAGGCCATCGTCGGACCAGGCGTAGCCGAAGTGCCCCCCGAGCCCGCAGTCGGAGGTGTACAGCATCTGCCAGCGGCCATTCTCGTCGACCACGACAGCCAGGTTGCTCAGCCCCTGGCGCTCCCAGGGCTGGGTGCTGGCCATGATGAGCCGTTCATCGCCCCAGGTGATGCCGTCGGCCGAGGCCCAGCGCCGCAGGGTCGCGGGCCCCCGCTTGCCGTATTCATCGTCGACCGCGAACAGGTAGTACCTGCCCTCGTGCCGCAGCACCGACGGCCGATGCACCTCGGTCTGCTCCAGCGCCAGCACCGGGTTGCTGGGGTGTTTCGTCCAGGTGAAGCCATCCCGCGAAGTAGCGTAGCCCACCGCAGTCTTGCCGTTGGCAGGGAACATCTGCGCGTACCACATCCGAAATAGGCCGTCCACGAAGAAAAGGTTCGGTTCGCAGAGGTAGTGCGACTCGGCCCACGGCTGCGACCGCACCAGCACCGGATTGGCCGCATACTTGGTCCAGATGCCGTCCTGGAAATCCTCGTTGAAGACGACGGGGACCGGGCTGCGGGTAGCCCCCGGCCGACTTTCCAGACTCGCCTGCACAGGTTCATTGCTGCTCATGGTTCCTCCAGCTTAATAACCAGTCCGGGATCCGAGAGATCGCCCGGAGTGGACGCCGACCGGCCGACCCGCTCGAGCAGCCCGCCCGGGAGCACGAGACTCTGACCTTCAACTCGTGCCTCCTGGGTGACGTCGTAGGCCCGGTCGCCAGCCAGGTCCTGGGCCAGTACCCGTGTCCCGGGGGCGAGGGGACGTGCGAAAGCCAGGGTCAGACTGCGGAAGTGGCCAAAGACACCCACCACCACCGGCATCTCCTCCAGGCGCAGGCTGACGTCAACCGCGGCGCAACGCCAGCCGTCCTCTGGCGAGGTTCGCGCCAGCGCGGCAATCGCCACGGCGCTGTTCGGGAAGCGCGACGCCACGACATAGGGCGCCGGCTCGCCCCCCTGCACCGTCGGCAACGCCAAGCCGCGGGTCAGCCGCGCTGGCGCGCCCTGCGTCACCAGCCGCCCAATGCGGGTGGAATCCCACGTCTCGCCGCGACGAAAGACCCAGGAATCCGCGAACGCCGCGTCGTCGACCTGCACCGTGCCGATCCCCGCCGCAAACGGCGGCGCCAGGCGGTGCCAGCGCACGGCCCGAATCACCTCGTCGATGCGCCGTTTCCACTGCCGGGGGCCGGCCATGAACACGTCCGGATCGCCACTCGGGCGCAGCCCAATCTGCGGCGAGCGGAAGACGCCCAGGGAACATCCCAACGCCGCGCCAACATACATCTCGTCCTCGCAGTTGATGATGCCGCGAACCCCAGACGCCGCCGTCGCGGCCTGCAGACATGACGCCACCCGGTCAAGCGTGGTGGCCATGGACAGGGGGTGGTCGCGATCATAGATCCGCAGGACGTCAGAGTGCTTCAGGCATTGGAGGCGGTGTCCGGCGCCGAAGGCGCTGCCACAGCGCCCGTCCGGGCCGTTGAACGGACCACAGGGCTGGACGTGTTCGAGGAGCAGTTTCGGGTGCAGCTCACTGCGCCAGGAGACCAGATTGAAAGCCTGGTCGCCACCGTCAACCTTCCAGTACCCGATGTCGGCGTACCGGCTCCATTCGAGACGTTCACGGCAGTACGCTTCGCCCTCCGGCCCCCGCAGCCACAGCCCCAAGGTCCGCCAGCCGGACTGCTTGACCCGTTCATTCAGTTTCCTGAGTCGCTCCGGGGGCGGCCCGGCGAAGGAGGTGAACCTACCGGGATCCAGTTCACAGGAGGCCGAGTCGCCCACGTAGTAGCCGTCGTCGAGCAGGAAGATCAGATCGCCGCGCACCTTGGCAAAGAAGCTGAGCCAGCCGGTCTCGCCGAACAGCGCCTGCTCGCACAGTTCCTCCTTGGCATGCCGAGACCCGGCATTGCCTTCGAGTTCCCCGAGGTCAAGCTCCGCCGCGCCCTGGCCATAGAGGTAGTTCTGTGCCGCCCAAGTACACCAGTAATCCGCCGTAATGCCGGGCGCGGCAGGAATCAGCGAAGGCAGGGACGCTGGACCCGCGGGCGAGAAGTCTGTGCGCATCACGAGTGTCCCATCGTTTGGCGTTGAGGATATGGAGACTTCAAAATCGGCAAGCGCACCGGAGAAAGAAGTCCTGTGCTGGCCACGACGCTCTTTCCCGGAATACGCCCGGTCTCCTGACGCCGGGGCCGGGGCGGCGCGCCCCCGGAGCCGACCGCCTTCTGCCGTTGTGCCGCAATCATATCCCGATACTTCAGCAAGTGCCAACTCCCTTAGCGTTCCATGGGCGCAGGTCAGTTCCGTAGGGTTTCTGTTTCGATCGTCTCCGCGTCCGGCGAGCAGAACGGGTCCCTTGACTCTTGGGGGAGACTTCCGGCGGGACGTGTCGCGAATGCCAGACGCCGCGGAGCGCTGAAAGCGCGGCCATTCCTCAGCCCAGGGCAGC
>CAILKC010000315.1 GCA_903834675.1 uncultured Victivallales bacterium
CTGCGGGTCCTTGGCATCGCGGGCTCCAGGGACACAGGGGTCCTGCAAACGGCGGATACCGCGAACCAGGCCCCTGCGGGTCCTTGGCATCGCGGGCTCCAGGGACACGGGAGATACCGCGAACCAGGCCCCTGCGGGTCCTTGGCATCGCGGGCTCCAGGAGACGGGGGCTAGTCGCCGAGGCGTTTCAGCAGCCAGCGTTTGACGCTGATGGTCTGGCTCCGCGACTGGTCATTGCGGCCGACGATACGCACCGCCAACCGGTGTGCTCCTGCCGCCAAGGCCAGTTCGCCGCAGGCGACACGCTCGCCCTCGGCGTCGAGGCCATCGCAGTAGGCGTCGAAGGCTGAGCCTGAGTCTTGTCCATCCACGGGCTGGTGGGTGAGGGTCACGGTGTAGGCCGCCACCGCCCGGCGGTTTGTAGTCGGCTGACGGCTGAGCCTCCTGGGCGGGACACGGCGATCGCCGCCGACTGGCCTCAGCGCCAGGCCAGGGCGGTCTGCAGTTCGAGGATGCGGCTAGCGATCATCCAGCGGAAGACATCGAAGGCGTCCGGGTCCCACATGCCGTCGTACTTATACTTAGTCTGAACCTCGATGGCGTCCCGGATGAACTGCAGGTCGGCGGTGGCGGCCTGGGCGAGATCGTCGCGGCCGGCGGCTTTGGCGCGCTCGATCCAGCGTTCGAGGGTCGTGATGTAGCGGCCATCGTCAATGCCTTCGCGGAAGGCTTCCCAGAGCGTGACCGGGAGGGGGCTGCCATCGTCGGCCGTGCGGACCATGAAATCCATGTAGCCGCCGTCGAGGTTGTTCCACGGGTTGCCGCCGTCTGCTTTGTAGATCCAGGGGATAAGGGCACGGAAGCCAGAGCGCCAGAAGCCGAAGCCGTAGGTCATGCGGGCGCCGGTGACGGGGGTGTGGTCGTTCTCGCCGCTGATATGATTCGGGTAACACCAGTACTCCACGCCGGGCCGCGCCTTCATGTCGGCCAGGATCGTCTCGCGGTCCGGATTGTAGGGTTGGCAGCACCAGATGTCGACGAACGGTCGCATGGGTTCAAAGAGTTCTTGCGCGGGGTCGGCGGTGACGTAGGTGCGGACGCCCGGGACCTTCTTGATGGCCTTGAGGACCTCGACCATGAAGGCGACCGAGTCGGCGGAGGTAGAGGGTTCGTCCACCGGGTAGTAGAGGAACTCCGGCCACTGCCGCAGCTTCCGCTCTCCCTCGATGTGGGTGACCATGTCAGAGATCGTGTCGAAGAACTCCTGCGGCGGGGTCTCAACGCCTTGGATGTGTGACTTGAAGGACGTCTTGGCATACTTGCTGTAGGTGGCGAAGGTGTTGATGCTGACGGGCATCGGGCGGTCGAAGTGATACTTGCGGCAGAGGTCCATGACCTGTTCGAAGTCGTCGAAGTTGAAGTTCCACTTGCCGTCCTTCGGCGCCGGCGCCCAGAGGCCGAGGGTGATGCCGTTCATGCCGTGTTCGGACATATCGAGGTGTTCGAGGTCGGCGCGGCGGCGTTGCCACTCGCGGGAGAACGCATCGGGAGCGCGTCCCATGTCCACGTAGGGATGGTGGTAGTACAGGGCGTAGTTGACGCTCTGGTCCTTTTCGAGGACGATTGGGAGAACGCGGAAGCGCACCCCGATGTCGTGGACCCTCTTGCCGGCCTCATAGACGGTGGCACGACCGGCATAGACCTCGGCAGGCGTGTCCGGCGTGACGAAGACGGTGGCCCAGACGCGGAAGTTCTCGGCCTGGGTCAGGTCGACCGAGGCAGGCAGCGGCATGAGTACGTCGGGGGCGCGGTAGTAGACGCCTTCGCTCGAGTAGTTAGGCTTGACCCACATGTACTTCACGTAACGCACCTCGATGGCGGTGGCCGGAAGGCGTTTGCCGGTGCGCGACTCGAGGGCGGAGAACTCGATGCGGACGTCTTTCATATCGCGCAGCGGGTAGATGGTGAACTCGAGCGGTTCGTACTCGCCCCAGGCGGCGAAGGCGCGCGTTTCGGCGTCAATCTCTTGGCGGCGCGGCACGGTATTGGGCCAGATGCACGAGAGGTAGTTGCGGTGATAGAGCACGCAACCGCGTTCCTGCTCGGCGGGGGTGAAGGCGGGCAGCGGCGTCGTGTCAAGGTGCGGCTGGTGCTTCCAGGTCTCAAGGACGTTCTGGGGCAGCATGGTGATGTCCTGCTCGTAGCTTGCCAACTGGTCGGCGCGGGTGCGCTCCCAGTCGGCCGTCGGGACCAGGACCAGGGCGTTGACGAGCCACTTGCCGCGGGTGGTAAAGACGAAATTCAGAAGGCCATCCGAGATCACGTCCAGGGTGACGGCGCGGGTCTCGTAGGGGCCGGGGAAGGTGGCATCGATCCGAGCCTGGCCGCAGGTCACGTGGGTGTCCCAGACGCGAGAGGCGTCGCCGCCTTGCGAACCGGCGGCGCCGATGACCATCCAGGCGCGGTACGTGCCGGCGGGGATAGCCACCCGCAGCGTCGCGCTGGTCTGGCTTTCGATATGATCCTGACTCAGGGCGTTGGTGTAGACTTTGGGACGGTCTTTGCGGCCACTGCTCTGGTTGAGCTTCGGCTCGGGGTCAACCGGCGCATCGATGGCGGTAAGCGCGGGCTGGTCAACCCAGCCGAAGGCGGCGCCGTCCCGCCAGGCCGAATCGGGGGTGAGCGCGGTGAACCCCGCCGCGACGGGCGAGGTGGCGCTCCCGGCGTCCAGTTTGAGCACGGGCGCGCCCACGGCGGCGGCGAGCGCGGCGGTGGCCAGGAGCAGAACCGCGGCAACCCGGGGAAGGGCTCGCGACACGGTGGTGATCGGGGCAGGCCTCATCGCATGTCCTCCCATGGGTTCAGGATCAAGCGGACCGGGACGGTCCGGCGGGCGAGTTCTTTGCCGTTCTGGCAGAGCGTCGCGTCGATTGTGTAGGCACCCGGCCGCCACACTTGCCAGTACAGGCGGATTCTGGCGACTTTGCCAGCGGGCGTGGTTTCGCCGGCGCCGACGCTGCGGCCCTGGCCATCGCTGGCGGTCCAGGCGAGCTTCAGCGGGTCTTTGGACGAGCCCAGAACGTTGATGGGCAACTCCAGTTCGGTGACCTCGTTTGGCGAGAAGTAGAGGACCGACTTCGTCGGCTTGCCGAGCAGGTCGACCGGTAGGTTCCCAAGCGTGGTCGAGCGCCGCTGTATGAGCCTGGCGCCGTCGAGCAGCCGGACGCTGAGAGTCTTGCCCTGGTCACCGGGCACGATGGTGAAGGGGAGGCTCAAGGTGCCGGTCTGAATGGCCAGCGCCGGGGCATCGAAGATCATGCGTTTCTGGCCGTCGATCTCGATCTCGGCCGCGGAGAGCTTTTCCTTGTCGCCCTCGACCACGAAGGTGCAGGCGTTGGCGCCGTACATGAGGTCGCCCAGGGCGAAGTCCTTGACGCCAAAGGGAATATTCAACTTCTCGATGCCGGTCAATTCGGCAAAGACGTTGGTCTCGTGAAAGCCGGAAACGGGGGTGCGCAGGGAGGTGAGATACTGCGGCTTCGTGCGTCGGCCGCGGGCCACGTGGACGTACCAGGGGCCACGGCACGACTGCACGGGCAGGTTGGCCAGCGGCAGCCGCAGTTCGAGGGTCCAGTCTTTGGCGCCGACGCGGGTCTTGACCTCGGCTTCGCTGTCGTAGCCCTTGTCCATTTTCGCGGCGCGCCCTGGCAGGTACCCATCCATAAGCGCGCCGGCCGGGTTGATGCAGAGCTGGACATAGCGGTCGACGCCCTGGGCACAGGGCAGGAGCATGAACTCGATGTCGTCGTCCTGCCAGACGTCGCTGTCGCGTTGGGTGTGACTCATGCTCAGCCTGTTGGCGAGGGGCTCTTCGCAGAACACGCCGAGGTAGAGATTGGCGCTATCGGCCGTGAGCAGGGCCCGGGTGACGACGCGTTCGTCCGGCGGCGCCTCGGCGCCGCCGAGCAGCACGAAGCGATCGAGCACGGTCGCCGTTTTCCAGCACGCCTCATCGAGATTACCATCGATCACCGGCGCCTGAGCGGTGACTGCCAGGGCATAGCTCTCGACCGCGGCCGCCTGCCGTGGCAAGGCCCCGGGCAGCATGAGCACGCCGACGAGAAGCCACACGGCGCGCCGAAGCCGTGGCACCGAGCGCGGGGTCATTCCTGTTTCCATGGTTCTGCCACCACTTTGAGTGCAACTGCTTTACGCTTGGCCTGGTCCTCGTCAAAGACCACGAGTTCGTAGTCGCCCGGCGCCAGGCTCAGCTCGGAGATATCGCAGGGGTACACCTGGTTACCGCGGCCGAGGGGTAGCATCTCGCGGCGGACCGCTGCGGTGGCGCCCTTGCCGCGGAGGGTGAACGGAATCCCGCGCTTGACCTGTTCGGGCGGGCCGACGACGGTCACGTTCAGCTTCACGGACGGCTGACCGGAATAGACCACGGGTGTGGTCGTGGTGAACTCGGTAATCTCGCAGGTCAGCGAACGAGTGAGGCGAAAGCCGCCGACGTGGACATCGATGACGTCCTTGTCCTTGTAGTTGCTCTCGCTGACCACGAAGCGCAGCCGTGAGACGGCGGCGGCGAGTTCCGGGCGGCCCTTGAGGATATCGGCGACCGGGATGGAGACGGTGGTCCAGGTGCCGGTTTCGGACAGGTCGAAGACGGGATTGTAGCCGGCCTTACCCTCGCCGATTTCGAGAATGATCGGTTTGGCGGGCAGCTTGTTGCCGACGAACTGCACCTGCGCCACGAACTCGAAGGTATCCCAGGCGCTCCATACCGTCTCCCACTCTTTCGGGATGAATTGGGCGCGCGGCCAGCCGATGGGATACGCCTTTTCGCCGCTAAAGTGGTCGATGGCGAAGTGCAGCAGCATGACCTTGCCGCCGAACGGGCACTGCAGCTCGGAGGCCTGCGTCTGGCATTCCTCGACCGGCGACCAGTTGAGCGGATCGCACATGCGGTCGAGCCAGCGAATCTCGCGCGTGCCATCCTCGGTTGTGCGAGGCGTGGCCTGGCCGAATGCGGTTGGCGCGGCCGGGGCCAGCGCCAGGGTCGCGGTCATCCAGACGAGGGCGTAGCCCATGAAGCCACTGATGTTCGTGCGCATTAGCACCTCTCGGAGCAGTGTCCGGCCCCCGCGGGCCAACCGTGCAATGAGCAGAGCGACCTCGCAAGGTCCCTGCCGAATGGGTGAGAAGCCTAACCTCTCTCAGACCCGCGGTCAAGGGGGAAGAGGCGAGAAGCGGGGCAGGTCAGCTCCGTAGGGGTTTCTGTTTCGATCGTCTCCGCGTCCGGCGAGCAGAACGGGTCCCTTGACTCTTGGGGGAGACTTCCGGCGGGACGTGTCGCGAATGCCAGACGCCGCGGAGCGCTGAAAGCGCGGCCATTCCTCAGCCCAGGGCAGC
>CAILKC010000316.1 GCA_903834675.1 uncultured Victivallales bacterium
CCGTACGCCATGGTAGTCCCGACGAAGAACGTTGTTGCGGGCATGAGGTGAGCGCCTCGACGGCTCGACTTGTTCTTCGCCGGGCAGGCCGTCCCACCTTACGCTTGGCTGAGGTGCTCGCGCAGGAGGCGGTCGAGTTCGGAGGCGAGGTACAGGGGCAACGACACCAACGTGTAGGTCAGCGTCCGCGTGCCGTGCCTGCTGCCAACGGACGCCGTGAACGACCCCACCGAGGGCTTGTCCAGGTTGAGCCGCACAGCCAGGTTCCGCCCTTTTTCGGTCAGGAAGACCTGAAGCGACTTCAGACTGCCCGACGTACCGGCTCGCACCTCTACCGGAACTACCCGATCCTGGTGCGCCCAGAGGTAGTCCACCTCGGCATTGGCGTTCTTCGCTTCGCGGTGCCAGTAGTACAGGGTGCGCTCCTCGAACGCTGGCCCCAGACTGCGGAGTTCCTGCCCGACGAATTGTTCCGCCAGTCCGCCTTCCAGCACGGTCAGCAGCGCCGTTGTCTCCGGCAGGCTCAGGCCGCACAGGTTGTTGCACAGCCCGATGTCGAGCAGGAGAGGTTTGAAGTGGCCTTCCGACGCCTCCGCACCCAGCGGTACACCGTTGGCTGACGTGTGCCGTACCAGCGTGATGATGCGGCTCAGTTCCAGCAACTCCAGCGCTGTCCGCAGTGGGCCGGAACGTTCCTCACGAGTGATGTTCACGTACTGCACTTTGCGCCCAAGATTGCGCGGGATGTAGCGCAACACCTGGCGCATGTTCCGCTGCTGGGCACGGGTCCCGTACTTGGCGAAGTCGTCCTGCAACGTGGTGATAAGCGAAGCCAGCCTGCGTTGCGCTTCCAACAGTTCATGCCCTTCCGCGTACTTCGCCACGACAGCGGGCATGCCGCCGACGAAGTAGTACAGGCGCAACAGGTCTCGCAGTTTGCCGTCAACCGCGTCGCCGATCTCATCTCCGAGATGGTAGTTGCGCAGGTGTTCCGCCAGAGCCGACTCGCCCAGAGCTACTAGGAACTCATGGAAGGTGAGAGGATGCAGGTGCAGATACTCGATACGCCCCACCGGAACCGAGTGCTTGAACTCACGAAGCGCGAAGTCCAGCAGTGACCCAGCCGCGACCACATGGAGGTCAGGTATCTCCTCGCGGAAGTAGCGCAGGCAGGCGATGGCTTTCGGGCAGGCCTGCACTTCGTCCAGGAAGAGCAGGGTCCGCCCCGGCAGCAGTGGCTGGCTGAAGTACAGACTCAGTTCCTGCGCGATCCGCCGGGCCTCGAAGCGGTTGAAGAGGGTGTGCAGATCGTCCCTCTGCTCCAAGTTCACCGTCAGAACGGACTCAAAGCACTGTCGTCCGAACGCCTCGACCAGATAGGTCTTGCCGACCTGGCGTGCGCCACGCACGATCAGCGGCATCCTGTCGGGTCGGTCCTTCCAGGCGGCAAGATCATTTTCGGCCAGCCGCTTCATGGTATCACCATTGGATTATAGCATACATGATGACTTAACATGGTAGTATTCTAACAGTATGGTCCATAAAAGCAAGGTTCATAAGCGTGGAATTCAGTCCGCCGACGTAACTACTCAGGTAGGGAGGGTTCAGGGTTCAGGGTTCAGGGTTCAGGCCGCCGCGGCGGATCAGGCTAAGATGGCAGAACTCGTGCATTGGAAAAGCCGTTTCCAGAGTCCTAAAGCTATTGGCGCAACCGTCTGTGAGGGAGAACAACGAAGCCCCTGGCGGCTCCCCTCGTGCATTTCCTGAACCCTGAACCCTGGGACCTGAGTAGTTACCCGCCGACAGGGATGCCGCTGCACTCGTTCTCCGAGAGGCGACCGCCGCCGCCCTCGGTCGCGGTAGATCGGTCTCGGCAGTGACGGTCAGTGGCCTGGTCCGCCTGGTTTGGGCTTTGCCGGTCTGTACCACGAGGCGGCTAGCTCAAGCCCGAAGCGCACCCGCTTCAGGTTCAGTTGCGTGTCTCTGGGTTCGGCGGGTTTCAGATCGCGCTCGTAGATGGAGGTCCGGCACCAGTCCAGGTCATCCCGAATACACAGCGCGAAGACCTTCCGTCTCACCTTCAGCAGCGTGATAAGGTCTCGTTCGCAATCCCGGCGCTGCAACGACGGTCTAGGTTATCCATCAGCCAGCGGTAATCCACGTACCCGCACAGTGAGCAGAAGATGTTCGGGTAGTAGTAGAGCGCCTCGAACAACTCATTGAGCCACGGCAAGCCCATGTGGCCCGCGATCAGGGGCAGTTCCGGGAACGCGGCAGCGATGCCGTCGAGCATGGACGGTCGCATGTTCGTTGGCCCGAGTGACTGCGCCGGTGTCATCTCCTCTCGCCGGTTCTTGAGGATGATGCCGACGTGGAAGAGGATCGGCATCCGCAGCACAGCAGCACGCTCGTAGATCGGGAGGTAGGCGGGATCATCGTAAGGCAATCGTGGCCGGATGGCCTTCAGCCCCACGAAGCCCTGATCCTTCATGCGGTCGATCTGTCCGGGGTCGGCCTCGAAGTCGATACAACCGAACGGAATGAACAGGCCGGGATAGCGCCGCGCAACCTCCAGGATTTCCTTGTCCGAAGCCAGATCCTTGAGGGCGGAACCCTGGTAATAGGAGACGTGCATGAGCCAGACCTGTTCAATCTGGCCCGATTCGGCCACGCGATCCAAGCCTTGCGGGTCGCGCCAGAGGTGGGCATGCGTATCGATGATCTTCATGGCGTCCTCGCCTCCTCGCTACAATCAGCCGAACGGCCCGCGTCAATCGCCCTGCATGACGACGGCGCGTCGCTTGGGGTTCTTCGCCCTGGATTCGAGGTTCAAGCAGACGGCTACGGACTCGGTTCGTCTGTCGGTCAGTTCCACTCCGCTGGCGGCGTAACGAAGCGTCCTTCGGCACCCGCCAGCGGCAGCGCCTTCCACGGGCCAAGGACGGGCTTCTTCTTGCCGCTGCGAATGATGTCGGCGGAGTACATCGTCGTGTCCAAGCCATGGTAGATCGTGACCCTGGCCACTTCCTTGCGCTTCGGATGCTCGCTTGGGGCCATGCTCAGCGCCTCCCGCGCCTGCTCGGGGGACACGGGGCTGAACGCCATAGCCGAAGGGTTCCGGCACCTGGGCTACAAAGACGACCGCGAGGTGAACCCCACCGAGCGGACCGTCTATAATGCGCTCTACGCCTACTGCCAGGAGAGGGTGCGGCAAGGGAAGCCAATGGCGCTTTGAAGCCCTAGCGGACAACGGCCACCCGCTAGTCCCCGTCCAACACCTCACGCACCTTGCGGGCCAGATCGTGCCTTGAGAACGGCTTGGGAAGGAACTGCATGCCTTCCTTCAAGGTGCCACGATGCAGCATCACGTCGGCGGTGTACCCGGACATGAACATGCACTTCAGCTTGGGATGTTTTGCAACGAGAATCCCGGCCAGGTCCGGTCCGTTCATGCCAGGCATGATCACGTCGGTGATGAGCAGGTGGATAGGGCCGTTATGCGCGCCCGCCAGGCTCAGTGCCTCTTCTGGCGTTGCCGCCGCCAACACGGTGTAGCCCAGGGCTTCGAGGAACAGCCGTGACGTGACACGGACGGACTTCTCGTCCTCGGCCAGCAGGATGGTCTCCGTGCCACGGGGCAGTCTCTCTGGGGTCACGACAACCGGTCCTGCGTCGGCCTCCGAGGTTGCTCGTGGCAGGTAGATGCCGAAGGTTGTCCCCTTCCCCTCCTCGCTCTGGACCTCGATGTGCCCGTGGTTCTGCTCGACGATCCCGTACACAGTGGCAAGCCCTAGGCCAGTCCCCTTGCCCACCTCCTTGGTGGTATAGAACGGCTCGAAGATATGGGCAAGCACGTCTTTGCCCATGCCGCAGCCGCAGTCGCTGACCGCCAGCCTCACATACTCACCGGGAATCGTCTCCGCGTGCGTGGAACAGTAGGCATCGTCAAGCGTCGTCTTTGCGGTCTCGATGACGACCTCGCCCACTCCGGCGATGGCGTCACGGGCGTTGATACAGAGGTTCACCAGGATCTGGTCGAGTTGGCCGGGATCGATCTTGACCGGCCACAGATGCGTGCCCGGCATCCAGTTCACGGCAATGTCCTCGCCCAACAGGTGCCGCAGCATCTTGAGCATACCCCCCAAGGCGTCGTTCAGGTCCAGCACCTTCGGCGCGATGATTTGCTTGCGGGCGAAAGCGAGGAGCTGTTTGGTGATGTCCGCCGAGCGTTGGGCATCGCGGGTGATCTCGTCCAGGTAGCCGCGAACGGGGTGCTCTGGCGGCACCTCATCCCGGCACAGCTCGACGTAGTTCATGATCCCCATGAGCAGGTTGTTGAAGTCATGGGCCACCCCACCCGCCAGCCGTCCCACGGACTCCAGCTTCTGGGACTGCACGAACTGCGCCCGCAGGACCTCATGCGCCGCCTCGGCATCCAGCCGTTCCATTTCGATGGCGGCGCGCACAGCCACCAGCCTCAACGTGGTTTCGGCCAACGAGCGGTCCGCCATCGGGCGTCGCCCGATGACCGCAATCAGGCCGATCGGCTGGCCGGTATGGCTCCACAGGGTCACCCCGACGTAACTCTCCGCTCGCAGGTCCAGAAGCACCTGGTCGCGCGGGAAGAATTGGCACACGCTGGCGGGGAAGCAGCAGACTGCCTTGCCCACGACGTCGCCACAGGGTGTGTCTTTCAGGGCATAGGTCACGTTGTCCTCAAACTTGCCGTCGCACCAGACCGCCATCGTCCGGGCGGTCAAGCCATCCCCGACCAGCCGGTCGATGCAGACGAAGTCCATGCCAAGGCTCTGGGCCAGGTAGCGGGCCAAGGCGCCGAAAAACGGTTCGCCCGCCTTTCCGCTGCTGGTCTGCGCCAGATAGACGAGAACACTCTCCAGCCGCTTGCGCTCAGTGATGTCCAGCGTTGCGCCGACGTACCGGATGAGTTTGCCGTCGGGGTCGAAGTATGGAATTGCGCGGTCATGCACCCACCGCACGCTGCCATCGGGTCGCACGATCCGGTGCTCCAACTCGTAGGGTGAACTGCTTTGGATGGCGGCGGTGAAGGCCTGGTGGAGCGGAGCGGCATCGTCAGGATGGATGCTCTTTGCGAGCATGACCTCATACGCGGGTGATGGTCCGGCAGGATCGAGCCCGTAAATGCGGTATTCCTCCTCAGACCAAACCGTTGTCTTGGTATCGGTAACGTACTCAAACGTGCCCACGTGCGCGATCTTCTGCCCCTCGGACAAGATGCCCCTCAACCTCTCCAAGGCCCCCTCTGCCCGCTTGCGCTCGGTGATGTCGTCGAAGGTAGTGCAGACCTGATAGGGTGTTGCCTCGCCTGGCCTGAACTCGGGAACCGCCGTGATGTTGATCCACCGGTAGTCTTCCTCCTCCGGATGGAAAACGCCCATCACGACATTTCGGACAATCTTCGCTGCTGCAAGAGCGACCATGGAGGGATGCGCATCCCCTGGAAAATCCGAGCCGTCCTCGTGGATGGATTTCCATCTGGAGTCCATGGAGGTCCTGCCTTGCATCTGGTCAAGCGACAAGCCCAGAAGCAGTTCAGCAGCATGGTTCGCAGCGACTATCTTCCCGTCGGCAGACTGATAAACCACCGCTTGTACCACGGTCTCGAACAACATCCGATACTTCGCTTCGCTCTCCCGCAGCGTCTCCTCTGCCCGCTTGCGCTCGGTGATGTCACTCAGCGTGACGTAGCTTACCGGCTCACCCTCGACATCCGGCGTGGTGGTGATGGCCAGCTGCACCCAGAGCTGGGTGCCGTCACTCTTGAGCATCCGCAGTTCGCACCCTTGCGGCCTACCGGTGCCGGAATCCTGCTTGCGGCAGAGGTAGTAGAGGTCCAGATCCTCCTTGAGGATGAACCGGGAGAGGGGGCCGCTGAGCAGCGTGCTACGAGCCACGCCCAACAGGGCGGCGGCAGTGAGGTTGGCTTCCTGGATCAGGCCATTCTCGCGGAGTGTGACATAGCCGACCGGGGCCAGGTCGTAGAGGCTAAAATAGCGCGACCGCGAGGCGTCCAGTTCCGCCTGGGTGCTGCGGAGTGCCTCATTCTGCATCTCCAGCTCGATCTGATGCACCCGCAGCTCGTGGAGCGCCCGGCGCATATCCTCGGGCGACATCGCGACCAAGAGTGAGGCGGCTTCCTTCCGCGCCATCTCTTCGGCCTGCTGGCGCAGTTCAGCAGCGTCGTCTGTGCGAGTGAGCCTGTTGGCCATAGACACCCCAAACACCCAATCTGCGGATGCTAATGCTCGGCCTGCCCCCATTCAGGCGCCAGCAATCCCACATCCGCCCCAACACCATGCCAGGAAAAGTACTGTCGCCGGACCCGTGTGCAAGGTGGCCCAAACGCCAGCGCACTCGCACGAGACACCATCGGCCAAGTCCCGCTGGCCTCGCACCGCGTCACGCCTGCACCCCCTCTCCCATTCACCGCCCCATTTCCGCCCGAAACCTACCTCAGCCTTGACCTACCCGCACGACTCGCTACCAACGCCCCCGCCAACGCCTCTGATGGACTGTGATCGCGGCGGTGATGGCCGAACGCGAGAACGTGCGAATGGGGGGATTCGGGGGTTCCGGCTTATCGCTGTGAGCGGGGTGTGCTACCCTGGGGGGTCCGCTGTTGTCGCGGCTGCTCACACGCGGCATACGGGTCAGGCAGGGCGTTGACGGGCGGGGAGCCACCCAGGCCTCACGGCGCGACGGACGCCCGACCGGGTCCGCCAATGGCTTTCGTCGTCTCCGCGTCCAACACCTCGCGCACCTTGCGGGCCAGATCGCGCCTTGAGAACGGCTTGGGAAGGAACGGCATGCCTTCCTTCAAGGTGCCACGATGCAGCATCACGTCGGCGGTGCCCTCGTGTCGGCGGATCTCCGCGCTGGCGTGGATGCAGACCGGTTTGTCCAGAAGCTGAAACTTCCTTCGGGACAGACAGCAGTCGTAGCCGAGGGGGATTTCGAGGCCCGCTCCACCGGCAGTTTCACCGTGCGGCTCTAGTCGGCAGTGAATGCGTAACCAGGTGATGACACGAGGTTCTTTGTCGCTGGCGTAGTCCATGAACGAGATGGGGTCATCGAGAAGGTCGTTCTGGCCGATGTCGATGGCGATGGGAGCGAGGAGATTGTCGTGAGCGTTCGTTCCGCTGGCACGGGCGGTTACCTTTCCGCTCATGCCTTTGCGCCCGATGGGAGGACACTGGTGCTGCGCGGTTCAATCGCAGACCTGGCACCCAAGGCTGACCCCATCGCGGCACTGAAGGGCACCAAGTTGAGGAAGTGATATCCAGTGCCAATATCGACACGCCATGCAGAGATTGAGGACATCCGGCAGCTCGTGGCCCTGTGGAAACGCTTCATGATCGAGGAGAATGAGGCTGTGCCGAATGCCAATCCGGCGCAAGCCGAAAGGCCATGGACCACCCGGTTACAGATTCAGATTGCCAACTCGAAGGTCATTGTTGCGGACAACGACGGTGTCCTCGTTGGGTTCCTTGCTTTCATTGATGCTCGGGACCGTCCATGGGTTCCTGCCCGGACGGCCTACGTAGTCGACATCTACGTGGCTCCCGAGGCGAGGGAAACCACTGCTGCCAAGAGGCTGTTCAGCGCCGCATCGGAAATGCTGCGGGCGAGCTATGCCGAAACGTGGACGAACACGCACACCAGGAATCGACGGATGCAGATACTCCTCAAACGCGCAGGCTTTGAGCCGTTGGTGGGCTTTGAGATAGAGGGACTGCGGGACCCGTTGTACTACAGACTGGATAATCGGGTCGCCCGTGACTGACCCAGCAGGCCAACTCCGCCCACCTCCACACCCGAAACGCTCTGATCCGCAGCCAGCGTCCCCAGGAACGCCAAGACCAGTCACGGCAGGCTCTGGCCCCAGGCAAACCCCCTGTCGTCACTTCGGACTAGGTCTTGAAGTCTGGCCCCCGGTGCTGTTCAGTAGTGCCGAAGACGGTGTTGTCGAGTCCACCGGAGGATCGGGCAGATGCGCTACGTGATGAAGCAGAAGCTGTTCTCCTGGGGCGCTGACTTCGTGATCCGGGACGAGAGCGAAAGGGATGCGTTCTTCGTTGACGGCAAGGCCTTCAGCCTCGGAAACCAGCTCTCATTCCAGGATATGGCAGGAAACGAACTCGCCTTCATCAGGCAGAAACTTCTCTCCTGGGGACCGACCTACGAGATTCACAGAGACGGCCAGCTCTACGCCGTCGTCAAGAAGGAACTCTTCACCCTCTTCCGGTGCAGATTCACGGTTGACGTGCCTGGACCTGATGACCTGGAAGCCGATGGCGACTTCATGGATCACGAGTACGCATTCAGCCGGGGCAGAGCGACAGTTGCCGGGGTGTCCAAGCGCTGGTTTGCGTGGACGGACACCTACGGCGTGGACATCGCCGATGGCGAAGACGACGTGCTCATCCTCGCCAGTACGGTCGTGATCGACATGGCCTGCCATGGCGACAGGCAGAGGCGGTAGGCCGTCAGGGTTGCCAGCGTCGGAACCGGCGACCTCTGCGGCCTGGTGGATAGTGCATGTATGGGAACGCGCATGTTCGTAGACACCCTCAGTCCTGCAAATCAGGGAGTACTCAGGTACCTTGGTCGTGGCGAGAACTCCCGCAACGCGCTAATCTCAGCACCAGGTAGCGTCCCGCAGCCCTACCTTAGCCAAGGAAGTCACCCAGACATGGTTCAGCGCGTCTGGGATGACCTCGGCGCAATCGTGCCTGGGGAATGCCGGTGCCTGGTGTATGGCACTCCAGCCATCGTCCACGACCAAACCGGCGTGGTGATCGCGATATGCAACGGCACCCAGTACAACCTTCGTCTGACGGCAGATCGTTTCCATGAAGCTCTTGCGAAGGGTGCCTCTACGCGAACCCGGTGGTCTGGCGGCGAGGAAATGGATTGCCTGGCGGTACTGGGGGCTGGTTGGATCTTCGGGGGATGGTCCAAGGAAGAGGTGCAGTGGTGCCGTGATACCTACGAGGAGAACCGAACCGCAAGTCCGGTCGCCGGGGACTGACCCGGTTGACCTCCGTGTCCACCGGCAGGGAGTACTCCATCGCGGGGCTGTTTACCTACTGACTGCTGCACCCCAGGTCGCGGGTGTAGGGGTGAGCCTTTGGCGTTGGGCCGGACGCGGAAAACGAGGAAACATGCATGAAAACGACATTCATCCCAGCCTGCATAGTGGGTTCGATCCTTCTCGCGGGGTGTGCCACCGCAGTCCGCACACAGTCGCCCCTGCTTGGTGGGTATGCCGCAGCATCGGTGACCGACAAGCAGGTCATCGCGGCGGCGGACTTTGCGGTCAAGGCGGAAGAGAAAGCAATGCAGGAGGGGAAGGACGCACAACCTTCAACACTGACCCTGATCAGGATCTTGGGCGCACGGCAGCAGGTCGTGGCTGGGGTAAATTACCAGTTCACGCTGAAGGTCAAGCTGAACGGCAGGGAAAGGGAAGCTGATGCCGTCGTGTGGTGGCAAGCGTGGAGGGTGCCAGATCCGTATGAGCTGACTTCGTGGAACTGGAGGTAGATCACGATGTTTGAGCAGGGGCATACGGATGCCATCGTCAAGTTCTACTCAACCTATCCGCGCTACGCCGAGATCGAGCGGTTCCGCACGTTGCGGTCATCCGTCAAGACGGTCATGAACCTCTTCTACGGGGACTCGATCACGGCGGCTTGGCCGTTGCATGAGTTCTTCCCCAACCCTTCGATTTTGAACCGGGGCATCGGCGGCGACAACGTCTACGGTCTCCGTCTCCGCCTCGCGGATGACGTGCTCCCTTACGAGCCGACACGGGTGTTCATGCTGATCGGGATCAATGGGATTCAGGAACCCGAGGAGCGGATCGTGGCGCACATCCTGGCTTTGGCCGACCTGTTGCGGAGACAGGAGATTGAGGTCGGACTGTCGAGCATCCTGACCTTGCGTGCGCCAGACAACTGGAATCGCTTCCAGTATCAGGACAGGATTGTGCGGGTCAACGCTGCCTTGGCGGGTGTCGTCCGGCAAACGGGAGTCGTGGTAGCGCAAGAGGTTAGGAGATGAACTCTATGAAGAAGATACTCGGATTCAGTTCAGGTGGCGTGGGGCGCGAAGGAAATGTAGACCGGATGGTCAAGGCCGTGCTCGAAGGCTCTGGGCAGGACACGCAGTTTGTCAAACTCTCGGAATTGACCTACTCGGGCTGCAAAGGCTGCGTTGCCCGATGCGCCCGGCCTCAACGCTGCATACTGGAGGACGATCTGCTTCCGTGGTACGAGGCGATTCGTGAAGCAGATGCGTTGGTCATCGGTACCCCAGTCTATTTCGACGGGATCAACGGACTGTGTTACTCATTCCTGGAACGCTTTTTCGGCTACCGGCATGTGACCGTTCCCATTGCCGGGAAGCCCGTCGTACTCATCGTCAACGGCGCAATGAATTTGGATGGCGCGGAGCTGCAACTGCGTCGTATGCTCGGGGAGTTCTTCCAGGTTAAGATCCAGGATGTCATACGGTTCCAGACCGAGGTGCCACCTTGTCTGCGCTGCGGGCGGCACAGCGAATGTCGCATTGGCGGCTTGTACATGATGCTTGGCGAGGACGCACTTGACCTGAAGATCAAACCGGAGATGTTCAAGCGATGGGAAAATGATCCCGCAATCGTCGACGCAGTGGAGGCGGTCGCCCAGAGACTGCGCAAACTCTGAACGTGTCCAGGCTCATGGCCAGTGCAAAGGGAGGTAGTGCAACTGCTAATCAGGTCGCCGCGAGCTGACCCAGCAGGCCACATCCACCCACGTCGCGCACCCCGGACGCACCAATCTGCACCCTGTCGATTTCTTCAGCATCGCCATGCTCCCGGCATGGCAGGCTCGGCATGTGTGTGTTCCCCCCACCATCGCGGGTCTTGAAGTCCGGGGACGCAAGTGGTCCAGTAGAGCGTGCGTCGGACGGGGTAGCCCTGGAGTGGAAGCGGCGTGGGAGCCTTGGGCTACGTGGGGTGCGACGGTTGGCCGTGGTGGATGATGGGTGAGGCGGCTTGTCGCCTGACGGAATCGCCTGGGGAATCAGTGATGTCTCCAAAGCAGCACTTCCGATGCCTGTTGATGCTCGTTCTCGGTGGGTTTGGTTTCCTAGCAGTGATAGTAGCAGCATGGATTGCGCTTGAGGGGGGACCGCCACGGTGGTACGGGGTGCTATTTCTTCCAGACCTTCTCGCGATTCTGTGTCTTAGATATGCTGTAAAGGCCAAGTGTGAGAAGTGCGGCTCCAAGACACTGATTACCTGCGATTCGACATACTGTAACGCATCACGCTGCGTGAGGGGGGTTTTCCGGCGGTGTGCCGTGGCTGCGCGGGTTCCGGGGGAAGCGTGGGAGGGGGCATGCCGGGAAGCATGATGGAGCGTGAGAGGGCCTAGGCATTCTCACCCTGAGGGCGGGGCGCAGCGGCAGGCAGCGGCAGGAGAGTTGGACGCGGGCGGACGTCAGTGAGGAGACGACCGGCGCCGGTCCCGTGGGCCTGGCGCCGGTCGTGCGTTTCAGAAGATTCTCTCGACGGCGAGGTCGTCGAAGCCCTTGGGGTTGACCGTGGCGCGGATGCGGAAGAGAGTCTCTCGCCAGGTTCCGGTTGCGGTTCCGTCGCCCTCGAGGGCGGCGTCGAGAGCGTCGAAGGCGGAGGGGCGGACTTCGAGCACGGCGGGGATGTCGGTGCCGCTGTCAGCGCGCACGATGAGGTTGAGGCGGAGCCGTTTCTGGCAGCGTGCGGCGTCGGGGCAGAAGGCGCAGAGGCGTTGGTCGCGGCCAGGGGCGCCGTTGACGCTCCAGCAGGAGAGCTTGCTGCCCTTGAAGAGTTTGCGCACGGGAATGATATCGAGGAGGGTGACGTCGAGGCTTTCGAACTCGCGGCCGCGGAGGAGCAGGCAGCGCTTGCGACACTGGATGTAAGCGGGCTTGATCTGTTCAAAGAGTGTCCGGATCATGGTGGGGGGTCTCCTTTCGCTGGGGCAGGTTGCGCAGGGCCTTGTCCAGGTGCTCGGTGGTGACTTTGGCGGTGCCGGCGGCCGCGGCGGCCTCCATGGCGCCGAGGGCGAGGGTGTTGATGATCCGGGGGACGCCGCGGGCTTCGTCGAAAAGGCGATTGACGGTCTGTTCCTGGAAGATCTCGTGCTCGGCGCCGGCGTGGCGGAGATGATGGCGGATGTAACCGGCGGTGTGCTCGCGGTCGAAGGGTTCGAGGCGCCAGCAGGCGGAGATGCGCTGGCACAGCGGTTCGTTGACGCGCAGTTGGAGCCGCTGCATGAACTCGTCGCCGCCGCAGAGGAAGACGGTGAAGAGGTTGCCGGCCTCGAAGCGGTGGTTGCCGAGGATGCGCAGGGTTTCGAGGGTGGCCTGGTCCATGAGCTGGACTTCGTCGATGACGAGCACGGGATTGACGGCCGCGCCCAAGCTGACGGCATGCTCCTGGACGGTGCGGATCAGGGCGCTCTTGCGGAAGGGCGGGTCGAGGTTGAACTGGCGGCAGACGGCGCGCAGCAGGTCGCCGTCCTTGAACATGGCGAAGGGGATGTAGGCGGTCTGCACGGCGCGTTCGTCGAGGAGGCTGCAGACGTGCTGGAGGAAGCGGGTCTTGCCGCAGCCGGGGGCGCCGCGGACGCAGGCGAAGCCGCGGCGTTGCAGGAAGCTCTCGGCCTGTTCGCAGGCTTCCTGCCGCAGCGGATCGAGGTAGAGGGGGACGGTTGCACTGGAGAACGGGGTGCGGCTGATGCCGAAGAGGTCGCGGCGCAGGCCGCGACGGCCGGCGGGTGTCGGGGTATCGAGGCTCTTGCTCATGCGCGGTCTCCTGAGGTTGCGGGGTTGATCTTGCGGCGAGGGAGGGTGGCGTTAAGCGTGCGGTTCAGCGGCCGGGCGATGCCGATGTACTGGCCGTCGTCATAGACATGAAGCCGGTCGGGCTCGGCGAGGCGGCGGCGGATTGCGACCGTGCGCCCCTTGAGCGCAAAGTCGGTCTCGAACCGGCGGCCCGCGAAGACGATGGTGCCGTCGTTACGCACGACGCGCTCTTCGCTCACGAGGAAGGAGTGGTCGTGGGAGCCGTCGTCGGCGAGCAGCCGCACGCAGGCGGAGCCGGCCAGCCAGCGCTCCAGCGGCGTCGCCCCGTCGATGCCCGAGTGCGGGCCGCCGTTGTACTCCTCCTCCACCCAGGTGCCGAAGGCGGTGTTGAGCGCGGCGAGGTTCGCCGGCGGGTGGAGTTCCAACAGCGCA
>CAILKC010000317.1 GCA_903834675.1 uncultured Victivallales bacterium
CCCCGGGCGGTCCAAACAATCTGGAGCGGCCGCGGCCACTGCCCGGGAGGCCTCGGGCGGTCCAAACAATCTGGAGCGGCCGCGGCTCGCGGCCACTGCCCGGGAGGCCCCGGGCGGTCCAAACAATCTGGAGCGGCCGCGGCTCGCGGCCACTGCCCGGGAGGCCCCGGGCGGTCCAAGGCCGCGGGGACCTTCTCCAGGATCGAGATGGTGGGAAAGACCATCTCGGCGTCCGCGAAAGGCTGGTTCTCGCCGAAGTTCACCAGACGGCTGTAGCGCGCCACGCTCGGCAGCCACTGTCGGAAGGGCGCTGCGAAGTTCGCATTGGCGAAGGTGCCGGAGGTGATGAACCCGAGCCGGCCACCGGGGCACAGGAGCTGCAGGCCGCGCTCGATGAAGTAGAGGTAGGCATCGGCGGTGCCGGCGTAGCAGCGAAACTCGCGCTGGAAGGCGGTCTTGCAGGGGCTCAACCACTCCTGCCGGATGTAGGGCGGGTTGCCGATGACACAGTCGAAGCCGCCCGCTGCGGTGACATCCGGGAACTGCGCCGGCCAGTCGAAGGCGTGGGCCGCGAGATCCGCCGGCAGGTCGGCCGCCGACGCGACGATGGAGTTGCCGCAGCGAATGCTGGCATCGAGGTCGTTGAGCGGCTTGCCGGTGCGGGCGGTCTTGAGCCAGAGCGACAGCTTGGTGATCTCGACCGATTCGGGGCTGAGGTCGACGCCGAAGAGGTTGCGGGTGAGGATTTCGCGGTCGAGGTCGAAGAGTTCGGGCTGACCGCCGCGCAGGGCGGCCAGGCGCTCGTTGGTGCGGACGTACTCGGCGTGCAGGAAGTCGAAGGCCGCGATCAGGAAGGCGCCGGAGCCGCAGGCGAGGTCAAGGATGCGGAGGTGGCGCAGGACGCCCTTGGTCTCGGTGGAGGCGGACTCGGCCTTGAGGTTGTAGGCGTCGAGGTGTCCGGCCGGGAGCACATAGCCAAGCAGGCCGCCGAAGAGGTCGGTGAGGAACTGGCCCTGGAAGGGCTTCTCCTTCTCGGCGCGGAAGGCCGGGTCCGCCGCGGTGCGAGCCCAGTTCTCCACCACCCGCGTCTGCTCGGCGCTGAAACCGGGGGCGAAGTGCGCGGCACGGCTCTTGAGCAGATTGGGGTTGAACAGCGGCTTGAACAGATCCGGCATCTCCACCTCCGGGCACGGCACCGACCGCCGTGCGGGGGAATATGGCACGGCACGGGAGGAGCGCCAGGGGTGGCGAGAGGGAGGCATGGCTGTTTCAAGAAACGACCGCCGTCGTACCGCCGGCAGTGAAAGCGGCGTCGACGGGCCGTGTCCGCGGCCCTCTGCCGCACGCGCTCCATATCGCGCGTCGGCCCTATGGACTGCGTGTGGCAAGGGCGCCAGAGGTCCTGCTGGGCGGGTCCCAAGCCCACGGGTTCAAGCAACCATCGTCCGAGGGCGTCTGTCCTATCCGGTGCCTATAACAGACTGGAGAGTGGCTGACCCTATGTTCTGGAAGCTGAACTGAGGTCGCGAGGCCAGTTCGCGATGGTTTGCGGTTCCCAGATACGGCGGAAGCCCCGGCAAAGCCGGTGCGGACCGCCGGCTCCAGGCGATACGGCGGAGACCGCCGGCTCCAGGGGATTGCGTTATCGCGCGCGGTGCGGCCTGGAGCCCGCGATGCCAAGGACCCGCAGGGGCCTGGTTCGCGGTATCTTGAGCCAAACGCGGAAGGCGATACGGCGGAGACCGCCGGCTCCACGGCAACCGCGGGGCTAGGCTGGTTAGCGCCCGGCCGAGGCGCCGCCGTCTGGGGCCTCTGGGGCGTCCCAGCCGCCGCCGAGGGCTTTGTAGAGGGCGACCAGATCGGTCGACAGGGCGGCGGTGCTTTGCGCCAGGGCGTCTTCGGCGGCCTGGAGCGAGCGCTGCGCGACCAGCACGTTGAGGAAGTCGGTTTGGCCGTTCGCATACAGCGCGTCCGCCAGCTTGGTGGCGCGGCGGAAGGCGTCGGCGGCCTGGAGCAGTGCCTGGCGGTGCTCCTGCTCTCTGGCGGCTGCGAGGAGGGCGTTTTCGACTTCCTGCAGGGCGCTCAGGACGGTCTGGCGATAGGCGATGACGGTCTGTTCTTCCAGGGCCTTCTGCAGTTCGATGTTCGAGCGGATGCGGCCGCTGTCAAAGACGCGCCAGGTGAGGGAGGGTCCGAGCGACCAGAAGCGGCTCAAGGGGTCGAACAGATTGCCCGAGTTGGCGGCCTGGTAGCCCAACGCGCCCGAGAGCGTGAAGTGCGGGTACAGGTCGGCCGTGGCGACTCCGATGCGCGCGGTGGCGGCGTGGATCTGGGCTTCGGCCTGGCGGATGTCGGGTCGGCGGCGCAGCAGGTCCGAGGGCAAACCCATGGGCACCGCCGGCGGCGCTACGGGCACGGCCCCAGCGGGCCAGAGCTCCGGCATCAGGGCGCCGGGTTCGCGTCCCAACAGCAGGCTGAGGCTGTGAATCGTCTGTTGCGCCGACGCTTCCAGGAGCGGGATCTGCGCGGCGGTCGTCGCCACCTGGGCCTCGGCGTTGGCCACGTCCAGGCCGCTCACGAAGCCCCCCTCGTGGCGCTGGCGTGTCAGGCTGGCACTGTGCTGCTGGGAGATCAGGTTCTGCCTGGCGATCTCGGCGCGTTGCTGGAAGGTGCGCAGGTCGATGTAGCTGCGCGCCACCTCGGCGACCAGGGTCACGAGGGCGTCGTGGCGCGCCTCGACGGCGGCCTGCAGGTCGGCGCCTGCCGCCTCGACGCCACGGCGGACGCCACCGACGAGGTCCAGCTCCCAGGCTGCGTCGAATCCGGCCTGGTACTGGTTTGTGGTCGGCAGGCGGTCTCCGGCGCTAGCGGATGAGGAGCCCGAGGGTTGACTGCGCTTCCGTGCGCCGGTGGTGTTGGCGGTCGGGCCCAATCCGGCGAAGGCGCTGCCGCGGCTGGCGCGGGCCTGGCGGACGCGGGCTGCCGCCAGCTTCAGGTCAAGATTTGCGGCGATGGCCCTATCCACGAGAGAGGAGAGCTCCTGGTCCTGGAAGACCGTCCACCAGTCGGCCAGGGCCTTCTCCGCGTCGGCTGCCGCTGTCGGCGCGGGCGTCGCGGCGGTCCCAGCCCAGGTTGCGGGCAGGTCTCCAGGCTGTCGGCGGTAGGTGGGTCCGACCGCGCAACCGCTCAGCAGGACCAGGGCCAGCAGGCCGCCGACGGCGCGCCCGGGCGAGAATCTGCACGTTTCGGCTTGGCTATGCTCGCTCATCGCGGTGCTCCTGGGGCGGCGGCCGTGGCTTGGCCGCGGGGATTCCATCATTCGTAGCGCAGCGCCTCAATGGGGTCGAGTTGTGATGCTTTCCAGGCCGGGTAGAAGCCAAAGAGGATGCCCACGCCGGC
>CAILKC010000318.1 GCA_903834675.1 uncultured Victivallales bacterium
CTACCCTACCTTCGCACCGAGGTCGCATGGTCCGCCCCTTCAGGGCTCAATCTTCGCTGTGGACGGGTACCCAGGGCGTTGCCCTGGGCGCCCGAAACGCCCCCTTGGGGCTGAATACCACGGCCCATCCTTATTGCACAGATCCAATGAAAGGCCCGAGCATGCGCCGCGCACTGCACCTCCTTGTCTGGCTGCTGCTCGGGGGCTCGCTCGTCGGCCTCCCCCCGGCCGTCGCCGACGCCCTGCCGCCGCAGCTCGAGGCGCTGGGACGGCTCTCGGTCATGCTCGGCCGACCCACCGACCGCTCCATCACCCTCAATCTCCTCGCCCGTGAACCCTTGACGGTGACGGTCGAGTATGGCGCCGTCCCAGGCCCGGACCCGACGCCGATGGCGCCGGTCAACCTGCAAGGCGGGGTCCCGGCCGAAGTGCGGCTGACGGGCCTGAAGCCCGACACCGCCTACGTCTACCGGCTCCGCTCGCGGCCGCCCGGCACAACCGCCTTCACCGCTGGCCCGGAGTGCGGCTTCCACACCCAGCGCGCCCCCGGCAGCACCTTCAGCTTCGAGATTCAGGGCGACTCCCACCCCGAACGCCCTCAGCAGTTCGACGGCGCCCTCTACACCCAGACGCTGCGCGCCGCCGCGGCGGACCGCCCCGACTTCTACCTGACCAGCGGCGATGACTTCAGCGTCGACAAGACCCCGCGAACCACGGCCGACCCCACCTACACCCTCTACAACCGCGAGGCCTACCGCAGCGGTGCGGCCCTGCCCAACTCGGGCCGGGTCCGCGTCACCGTCTCCCCCGCCAAGCTCAGCCTCGACTACCTGCGCTCCTGGCTGCCGAAGGATGCGACGGCAGAGCACCCCGATGGCGAGGTCGCCTTCCACTACGAGATCCCAGCCCCCGCCGGTCAACCTGCGCCCGGCACAGATGCAACGCCCCCTGCAGCGGACAGAAAGGCTCCATGAGAACGCTGAAGTACCCCCTGCTCTGCGCTTGCCTGCTCGCCACCTCGGCCTGGGCCTACGAGCGCTTCGGCGGCCCCACCGAGTTGCTCTTCTGCGACTCGGAGAAGGCCTTCAGCGGCTATACCCTCTTCGGCGTCGGCAGCCGTACTTTCCTGCTCGACCTGCAAGGGCGCGTCTGCCACACCTGGCCGGTTGGCACCAACCCGCACCTGCTCGACAACGGCAACATCCTCGATGCTTCCAAGGACGACCCCAGCGGCTTCCAGGGCTTCACCGAGGTGGACTGGGACGGCAAAACGGTGTGGGAATACTCCGAGAAGCGCGCTGGCTATGCCCCGCATCACGACTGGGTGCGCCTCGAGAACAAGGCCCTCCGGGCGCCCACCACCCTCTACATCGCCAACCGCTCCATCACCCACGAGCAGGCCATCGCCGCCGGCGCCGACCCGGCCAACGGCCCCTACCGCGATGGCCAGATGGACGCTATCGTCGAGGTGGATAGGGGGGGCAACGTCGTTTGGGAGTGGTGGTTCTTCGATCATGTCGTGCAGGACCTCGACCCCGCCAAACCGAACTACGTCGGCGTCGGCAAGACCGTCGCCGACCATCCCGGCCGAATCAACCTCAATCTGCCCGGACGGCCACTCAAACGCGATTGGCTGCACTGCAACTCGTTGGACTACAACGCCGAGTCGGGACACCTCGTCATCAACTCCGTCCAGGGCGAACTCTACGTCATCGACCACGACGGCACCTTCATCCCCGGCGACCCGACCGCCTCAATGGCCAAAGCCGCCAGCCCGGCGGGCGACTTCCTCTACCGTTTCGGCGACCCGGCCCGCTACGGACAGGGCGAGCCGCCCAAGGTGCTCGAGAACTGGGATTCAGCCACGACCGGCCACAAACAGATGGGCGGCGCCCACGACGCGCACTGGATTCGGCCCGGCCTGCCGGGCGCCGGACACCTCATGGTCTTCAACAACGGCCAGTACCTCTACCAGCGCACCCCACAGTCCTCCGTGCTGGAGATCAACCCCTGCCTCGATGCAAACGGCCGCGACACCGGCGCCTACGTCAACCCCCCCGGGGCCGGCTACCGGCGCGAAACCTACGACAAGGATACCCACAACCAGCCCCGACAAGTCTCTACCCAGGTCGTCTGGAGCTTCCGCTCCGTCAACAGCCACAGCTTCTTTAGCCACATCGGCTCCAGCGCCCAACGCCTCCCCAACGGCAACACCTTCGTCTGCTCCGACACCGAAGGCCACTTCTTCGAAGTCACCGCCGCCGGCGCCCTCGTCTGGGAGTACCTCAATCCCGTCACTCGCGACGGCGCCGTGAAGGTGCTGGGGGACGCCCTGCCGATGACGAACTCCGTCTTCCGCGCCTATCGCTATGGCCCGGATCACCCCGCCCTCAAAGGCCGCGACCTGACCCCGACGGGCACCCTCACCGAGCGCGCCGCCCAAGGCCTCGATCCCAAACCCCAGCGCCGTCCCCCCGGAGACCGTTCGCCAGGCAAAGGCAACAGTGGCAAAGGCGGCGGACGCGGCTCGGGTCAGGATGGCCGCCCGCCCCGCGACGCACCTTCCGAAAAGTGAAAGAGGCTCATGCCGAACCCTCGGCTCACCAGCCTCTCGCCTGGAGTCGGCGGTCCGCACCGGCTCCGCCGGGGCTTCCGCCGTACCTGGGGGTCTTGCCGACGGCGGGCACCGCGAACCGGCCCGAGACGGGCTCGGCATCGCGGGCTCCCGGGCCAGACGCGGGGTTCCGCCAGAGCCTCGGTGTTCTGAGCAGACTAGTAAGGACCTCTGGGCTCCGTTCGGCCGCCCCGAAGACGTGTAAGGACGTCTGAGGCCTGGGCTCCGTTCGGCCGCCCCGAAGACGTGTAAGGACGTCTGAGGCCTGGGCTCCGTTCGGCCGCCCCGAAGAC
>CAILKC010000319.1 GCA_903834675.1 uncultured Victivallales bacterium
GCCTCTCCAAAATGCCCGGTGGAGATGCGGTGGGCTTCACCGCCGTTTGGTGGAGATGCGGTGGGCTCCACCGCCGCGCCTGAGGCCAGGCGCCTCTCCAGAAAACCATGGCGATGCGGTGGGCTCCACCGCCGCGCCTGAGGCCAGGCGCCTCTCCAGCCCTGCTCGTGACGGGCCGCTCGTTGCAGGGCCGTGGCGCGCGGGCTACAGTGGGCGCGTTCAGAGGCGTCTGCACGACAGGCTGCCGGATCGTTCCGAGTCGTGGCAGCGCCACAACACAAGGATATGACGATGGCGAAGACGAAGGCAAGGACGGGGGCGAAGCTGCGGGTGGGCCTGGTCGGTTGCGGCGGCATCTCGCACGTACACTTCACCGGGTGGGACCGGCTGCACCCCGAGTGCGAGGTGGTGGCTATCTGCGACATCCTGCCCGAGGCCATGGAGCGCCGCGGCACGGAGTTCGAGGTTCCGCGCGACCAGTGGTACCTCGACCACCGCGAGATGCTCAAGCAGGCCGATATTGACGCCGTCGACATCTGCGTGCCCAACGGCGCCCACGCCGAGATCGCCATCCACGCGCTGAAAGCTGGCAAACACGTCCTCTGCGAGAAGCCGCTGGCGCCGACCCCGGCCGAGATCAAGCGCATGATCGCCGCCAAGGACAAGGCGGGCAAGATTCTCATGACCGCCCAGCACCAGCGCTTCGAGCGCTCCAGCCAGAACCTGAAGAACTATCTCGATACCGGCGTGCTGGGTGAGGTCTACTACTGTCGGACGCACCTGCTGCGGCGGCGCTTCATCCCGGCCCGGCCCAGTTTCATCTCCAAGGCCATCTCCGGCGGCGGGCCCTGCATCGACATCGGCGTGCATACCCTCGACCTGGCCCTGCACTTCATGGGCTTCCCTAACCCGGTCACCGTCAGCGGCATCGCTCCCTGCAAGCTGGGCAAGCGTACCGACATCCGCGGCTGGTGGGGCGAGTGGGACCGGAAGCAGATGGACGTCGAGGACTTCGCCGCCTGCTTCGTGCGCTTCGACAACGGCGCCGCCCTGTCGCTGGAGGTCTCGTGGCTGCTAAACATCAAGGAGAAAGAGTACCAGCGCATCGTGCTTTGCGGCACCGAAGCCGGCGCCGAGTGGCCCGCGCTGACCGTGCATGGCGAGAAGGCCGGCTGCCTGACCGACGAGCAACTGACCTTTCAGGATGACCGTGCCGACGGCCATCATACCGAGATCCTCGCCTTTGCCCGCGCCATCCTCAAGGGCGAAGCCTCGCCGGTACCTCCCGAACAGAGCCTCGTCGTCCTGCGCATTCTCGATGGCCTCTACCGTAGCCACGAGTGCGGCAAAGAAGTCGGGGTGTAGCCTTAGCGGTGCCGGAAGCTCTTGCCGGTCAGCACCGCGGTGCCGCGCACGCCGAAGCGTAGGTCCAGCCGCGGGTGCTCGCGGCCGGTCGTCCGCACCGTGAGCGAGTGCGTCCCCGCCGCCAGCGACACCGGAAAGGAGCGCCAGCCGCTCCCGGCGGGGACGGGGCAACTCACCTCGTCCACGCTCACCGCCGTGTCCAAAGGCAGGTTGCCGTTGAGCTGGAACTGGCCGAGGGCGGCCTCCGCCACCTCGAACCAGCCTTCGATCTGCATCGGGCTGCCCTCCGCAACCCCGGCCTTCTCGAGCCAATCTCCTTCGGCCCGTTCGGCAAACGTGGTCGTCCCACGCACCGTCAGCGCCAGTCCTTCGGGCATCATTGCCAGCAGGCCTGCCGGCATCTTGCCGAGCGCCACGGGCCTCTCGATGGTCACGATCAGCGGCGCTCCCGACACCGCCCCGCCCTCCGGACCCCCGGCGATGATGGGGTGCAGCTCCACGCGCCCGAGGGCCAACTGATCCGAACGGATGCTGATCTCCTGGTCATCGGGCTCGAGCGCGGCAATCTCCTCGGACTGCCAGAGCAGGCCCAGGCGCTGGCCGGAGTGCTCCTTGCGGGTGATCCGGATCATGCTCCCCCAAGACACTGTCGCGCTCGACACGCTCACCAACTCGAAATCGGCGGGCTGACCACGCGCAAAAAAAGGCAGGCTGACCCGCTGGCGCGCCTGCCGCGCGTTGGCCAGTCCCGCCACGGCGCTGACCACATGCCAGCCTGGCGCCAGCTTGTCGCAGTCCAGCTCCAGCCCCTGCGTCGGCCCTAGTACGGCGAATCGCTGCCCATCGATGAACCAGGTCACCTCGGCGACCGCCGGGCGCCCCTCTCCGGCCTCAAACTGCAACCGGAGGACGCCGTCGGCGCGTTGCCCAGGCAGCATCCCGGAGAGGGTCGCCGTGGCACGCTCGGCCCAGGGCGCACACAAGGCGTCGCCGACCACCAGCAACTGGTAAGGGCCGGTCACCGACAGGTAGAGAGACTCAGCCAGCGTGTAGCCGGCCGTGTAGTAGGCCTGCATGAACGCCTGCGGAAACTTTGCCTGGATGGCGAAGGGCTCGCACACCGTACCGCAGCTCCCCGCCGCCCCGTAACGGATGAACTCGCTCAACGGCGTCTGCCCCGCGGACTCCTCGAAGGCCCCGCCAAAACTGGTCAGATGCTCGCAGATGGCGCCGGGAAGAATCGTGCTGCCAGACGCTTTCCAGTCGAATCCGGCAGCGCCCAGAAAGACGCCCGCCACGTCGGCCCTCCCCTGCGGCAATACCCCATTCTGCACCTCGGCTCCAACCCCGGCGGCGCGCACCTCCGCCGCGGCCCCTCGCACCGCCCACTCGCGCGCCGTCGAGCGCACATCCTCATTGAGCATGAAGTAGATCGTCCCGGCCGGCCGACTTCCATCCGCGCCCACCGAGCGCCGCAGCCCCGCGATGATCTCGTCGAACGAATTGCCCCGGCCGCTGCCCACACCAAGCAGGGTCGAGAGCAGGTAGCGCGCCCCCTTGTACGGCGCCACAGGCACCCCCTGCGGCGTCCAGCCCACCGCGGCACTGAAGGCGCACGGCGGGATCATGTCGGCCTGCCAAGCGCGCAGCCGTTCCACCAGGGCCGTGAAGTCGTCCCGCGACCGCAGCGGCGTCAGGTCCTCGTCCTTCAGCACATGGCGAAAATCCGTGAAGCCGACTTCGGCAGCAGCCTGTAAGGCGCTCATGGCCTCATCCAGGCGCCCCGTCTGGGCCCGCGCACAGGCCAGGTTGTACACCACCACCGGGTTCTCCGGGTGCGCCGCGGCCACTTTCTCCAAACGCGGCAGTGCCTTCGCCCACTCGGCACTGGCCCAGGCAGCCTGGTCGGCCGCCGCCGCAGCCCCTGGCGCCTCCCGCTTCTGCTTCTCGGCGAAGAATAACTCCACCTCGCGATAGGCGCTGCTCTCCTCCTCATTCCAGCTTCGTCCCAGGGCCGCCGTCCGCCGCAGATGCCGGGCGTACCAATTCGAATTCTGCTCCAGGTAATCCAGGTTGCGCGCCAGGACGCCTTGGTAGAGGTACGTAAGGCCGGTCAAGGCGGCGCGTGAGCCGACCACGTCAGGCAGACGCCGCGAGCCAATGTCCGCGCTCACGTCCACCCAGGTCGGGAAATCCGCCGAGTAGACAATGCAGGAGATCTGCGCGGCCAGCCGCCGACGCTCCAAGGTCACCAGCAGCGGCTGCAAGATCAGCTCCCGGAACTCGTTCACCGGCAGCCCCTCGTGGCCAGGAATGCCTTCCAGTTGGACGATGTTCGCGCTGGGAATGCCGCGCAGCAGGGCGTACTCGTTGGCCACCGAACGCGACAACCAGCTCTCCGCATTCACCACCAGCACCGTCTCTTCCGGCGCCAGGCCGGCGCGGGCCACCCCGGCCCCGAAAACCAGCAGAGCCAGCGCCCAGCCCACGGCCCGGCAGGCGCGGAGCCCGCAGAGAATTCGTCGAGACTCTCGCAGAACCCTCGGCTCACCAGCCTCTCGCCTGGAGCCGACGGTCCGCTCGGGCGTAGCCAGGGCTTCCGCCGTATCTGGGGCACCGCGATCCGCCGCGGCGGACCCGGAACGGGCGTGGCCGCGCGGACTCCAGGGCCAGACGCGGGGTTCTGCAAGGGCCTCAAGTCGTCGAGGCGATATCACGAGTCGGACTCCTGGAGAGATGGCAGCAACGCGCCTGGCCGCTATAGTTCGGGCCTAATCTGGCCCGGCAACCTGAGAACGCCAGTGCAGAGGCGAAGTCCACCGCGACGGGCCGAGGGCTCTGCTGAAGCGTGAACTCTGAA
>CAILKC010000320.1 GCA_903834675.1 uncultured Victivallales bacterium
AGGTGAAGAGGTCGCCCGGCAACGCCCGGCGGCGGTGCAGGAGGTTGTGCAGCGGCTCGCGGATGAACAGCAGCGCCAGCGGCAGAATGACCAGCAGCACGAACTGACCGGGGCGCAGTTCGCCCGCCTTGGCCGCCTTCAGGCCGATCCCCAGCGCCCCCCAGTAAAAGAGGATGCCCAGGACGCCAAACTTGTCGAACACGCTTTCGAACCAGCGCCGGTTGTACAGGCGGTTGATGATGTTGATGACAACCGCCAGACTGATGCAGGCGACGCCCACCACGATGGCACTGCTGAGCAGGCGCGTCACCTCGCTTAGCGGACTCAGCCAGAGCGGCTTGAACACCTTCGGGTTCTCGTACCCGAAGACGCTGCCGTAAGCGAAGCCGAAGGCGGTGGCGGAAAGACCGCAGAGCAGCAACAGGATGCCGCCCTGGCGGAAGGACGCCAGGGCCGGGCGGCGCGTCCGCTGCAGCCACAAACCCAACAGGGCAATGGCCAGGCCCTGCCCCACGTCGCCGAACATCAGGCCGAACATGAGGACGAAGCTGACGCCGACAAAGAGGCTGGGATCGAGCTCGTTGTAGCGCGGGGCGCCGAAGTTCTTGACCAGCCCCTGGAACGGCAGCAGCCACCGGCTCGGGGCAAACTGCACCGGGACCTCCTCCTGGCCTTCCCGCACCCGTTCGTCCGCTTCGGGCGCGACCACTTCGACTATTCCGGTCTCATCGGTGACCTCGTCGACCACGCGCCTGACCGCGGCTTCGTTGGCGCGCGGAATCCAGCCGGAGATGCAGTAGAGCGAGGGGCTGCGCCCGAAACTCTGCTGGGCTCTGAGGATGGCCAGCGTCCCCCGCAGTTGCTGCTTTGCGGCCAGCAGGCGACCGCCGCACTCAGTCATGAGCGCGGTCATCTCCCGGCGCGCGGCCTCGATCCCAGCCTGCGCGACGGCGAGCCGCCGCTCCAGGGCGCGTTGCTCCTGCCCGGCGCTGTCGGCCAGGTGCTCCGGCAGGTCTTCCTCGACAAACCCCCATTTCGCCAGTTCCGCCTCCACGGCCTGGTGCTGGCGACGCGAGGTCAGGACCAGCACGCTGCCCCGGCGCGCCGGGTCCTGATCATCATGGAGCAGCACGGCCTGCTCACCCAGGGCCGCGACGGCCGCTGGGATCACGGACGGCGCCAGCCGGCCGGTCGCGAGGTGTAGCAGGCTGAGTTGGCGAAGGGCATTGCCAGGCACATCCTGGATCGGGTAGCGACGCAGCCGCGCGGCGTCCTTGGTCAGCAGCCCCGAGTCACGCAGGAGCGCCTGCAAGCGCTCGTCGAGGCGCTGCTGTCTGGCCTGTACGTCGTCCAACAGCGCCGTGATCTGCGCCCGGTCGCAAGTCAGCGCGGCGGCGGCGCCCTGGGGGTCGACTCCCAGCGCCTCGCCGAGGCCGTCACAGCGCTCCAGGAGCCGTTCGATGTCGTGGATCGCGGCCTCGCGGTCGACGCCGTCCAGCAGGTGATGCTCGCTCTGCGACACGGCGTCGACCAGGTGGACCAACCCCTGGCTGCCCAGGGCACGTGTCAGCGGCGTGACGTACTTCCCGAGAATCAGCACCTTGAGCTTGCACATGCGGACCGGTCTAAACATGGCCAGCCCCAATCATCATCTCCTGGATACTCGCGGCCGCCAAGCCGAAGTGGACCCCCTCGCACACGCGCCCGACATTCAGCGTCTCAAAGCGTTTCAGGAACGCAAACGCGACGAGGCTGTCGGCCGGGCAATCATAGTCGGTAAAGCGGTCGTAAGCCAGGCGGTAAAGGCGGTTCCACAACGCATTCTCGCTGACGTACAACTCGGCCTCGACGAGAGGCTCCAACAAGGCTCGATAGGGACGCGGCAGGACCGCCACCAGGGACCGCAGGTCGCGGCTGCCGACCAGCGCTTCCAGCGGCCCTGCGTCCAAGAGCAGGCCACCAGGCAGGCAGCGCTGACACATCGCCGCGGCCGACAGCCTGTACAGCCGGAGGTTACGCATGACCATCACAAGGTTGATGATGTCGATCTCGGTCTGCACCAGCCGGCAACCGCCAGAGCGCGTTCCCCGTGGCAGGCGGTTGGCCGCGTTCAGCAGCGACTCGTAGAAGAGACCGTCCAGGCGGCCATCGACAGCCTGTGGATCGCGGCCATCCTCCAGCTCCACCAACAGCGACAGCAGCGCCTCGCGGCAAGGAGGGTCGGGAAGATGGCTGCAGAACTGCTGCGCATTCCGGGCGCCCAACAGCGCGGCGGTGTCGGCCGGCGACAGGTCGGCGGCGTTCACCAGCAGGTCCTCGATAGCGACCTCGCGCTCGGGGAAGAAGCGGTAATGCAGGAGGGTCTTGAGGTCGTCGAAGAAATGGCGGTCGAGAAAGGCGCCGTAGAAACGCGCCGTACGGGGATCCGTGAGCCGCCCGACGGCGGCCAGCTCGGAAATGTGACGGCGAATGAGCTGCCGCTGGACGTCCCTCCGCCGCGTCACGTCGACGCCCAGCGGCGCCAACAAGCGGCCGATCGCCTCCGCGTTGCCACTTTGCACAAGCCGCTGCAACGCGGCGCCAACCATGGACCCAGCCCACCTGCCGTGCAGCTTCGGAAAGAGGAAATCGGAACTGAGGTTGGCGACCGTTTCCTGCACCGCTGGCGGCCTCCACGTCTGGGTTATCCCGCCCCTCAAACCTCGAACCTCGAATCGTCACCGCACGGGTGAGTGCCCTTCCTTCGCGGTTGGAGGTTGGAGGTTGGGCGTTCGCGGTTCGTCCGCCGGATACGCGAGCTCGCGCAACACCTGTCCTGCCCGTGACTGCACGTCTTCGGCAAACCGGTGGGCTCTAGCCTGCAAGCGCTCCTCCGCGGCGTTCAGCGCCTCGGTCTTTTCGCGCTCGGCCCGGTCAATCCGCTCTGCCAGCAGCTGCCGCGTCTCCTCGGCTAGTTCGGCCCGCAGGCGCTGTCCCTCGACCTGGGCTACCTGACGGCCGTCGTCGAGCAGGCGTTGCGCCTCGGCTTCGGCGTTCGTTACAATCTGCGCCGCCTGACGTTCGACCTCGAGCATCCGCCTGAGGATGTCGTCCATCACTCCTCGCCCTTGATCAGACGCAGCAGGTCGGCGGCGGTCGCGGCGTCGCGGATGCGCTCTGTAAACCCAGGAATGCAAAAGAGGCGGGCGATTTCGGCCAAGGCTTCGATATGCGGGCCGGGATTGCCGACCTTGGCGAACACCATGACCACCACATGGACCGGCTCGCCATCCAGCGAGTCGTACTCGATGCCGCCACGAGAGGTGCCGATGGCCAGCAGAATGCCGTCAGCTTCCAGCAGTTTGCCGTGCGGCAGGCCGATCCAGCGGGCGATCCCGGTGCTCATCTTCGCCTCGCGCTCAGCCAGCGCCTGAATGGCCGTCTGCGGATCGTGGATCAACCCCGCGCGCACAAAAAGCTGCACCATCTCCTGGAACAGCTCATTCTTCGCGGTGCTTTCAAGACCAATCTTAACCAGCGCTGGGGTCAGGAGTTCAGAGAGTCTCATCGGTCACGACCGCCTCTTGTGGTAATCTGCACCGCGCGCCGTCGCACGTCGGCGCCGCGGAACTGCCGCACACCGACACAAACCCCGGCCTCTCGGCTGTAACACTTCCGGAGAGTCCTAACTTAACACGCTACCGAGCGCCCGCCAACCGCCGTTCCACGCCCGGGACGCAGGTCCGTTCCGTGGGTGGTGAGTCGTCCCCCCCTCACGGGCCTCTGGCCGAGGGCTCACCGGCGCGGGCGCGCCTAGGAGAGGTTCGCCCTCCACGGTCGACGAACTTCACTGGCATTACGGCGATGCGGCGCCCCCGGGCGCAAGTCAGCTCCGTAGGGGTTTGCTTGTATGAGACTTGCAGCAACCTCGTATGACCCAAAGCG
>CAILKC010000321.1 GCA_903834675.1 uncultured Victivallales bacterium
ATGGCGTTGGCCAGGACAGGAAGCAGTGCGTCGAGATCTTCCTGCGCCTGCCGCCACCGTGCAATGCACGCACAGGCATAGTTGTGACGAAGGTCGTGCAGGCGCGGCGGCGGCGGACCGTCGAAGCCGCAACCTGAACACAGGCGGCGGAAGACGCGGTAGGCCCGGTCCCGTGACAGGCGCTCGCCCCACCCGCTTACGAACAACGGGCTGCCTGGCCCGCTATCCGCATAGCCGGCACGCAGCACAAGCCAACGCTGCACGGCCTCGCGGGTGGACGCACTCATAGGCACAAGACGTTCCTTGCGGAACTTGCCTCGACGCACGAACAGCGTTGACTCTAGCGCTGTCCACGTCGCCGAGACTGAGAGCCAAGGCCTCCGAAATCCGCAGTCCGGTGCTGTAGAGCAGACCGATCAGCAGACCGACACACTCGGCGCGTAGTCCGTGGCTGAGTCTGAGGGTGGCCGTGGCCGCCATCAACTCGCCGACCTGTGAACGGCTCAGCGGATAGAAGCGCACCGTCCGCGCCGCCCGCGGCACGAGGCGCTCCGGGAGCACCGCGCTCTCGGGAGCCAGAGCATGCAGGTAGACACTGAATCGGCGTACGGTTGAAAGTCTGCCGGCGCGGCTTGAATGACTCAGGGCCGCGATGTGGTCTGCAAAGAGATGCAGCACATTGAGATCCAGAACCTGACGTGCATACCCGCTCTCGGTCAGGAAGCGGTCGAAGCGCCCGAGTTCATCGGCGCCGGAGCTGTAGTCATAGCCCTGCATGCGCTTGAACGCGATGAACTGAACGATACGCCCGGCCAGAGGACTGCTCGGTGTGGTCAGGGGTTTCATTGCGTGCCTCCCGGCCACGGAAGGGCGGCCTTTCTCAGCGCGACAAGGTCGACTTTCCCGTAAATCAGGGTGGTCGACGGGTCACGGTGTCCAAGCATGTCGACCAAATCCTTGAAAGGGACCCGACCGTACATCCGGGTAGCGAACGCGTGACGAAAACCATGCGACCCGTAGCGTACGCCAGCCGGAAGCTCCACGCCGGCCTGCTCCAGGCGCCGGCGCAGGATTCTGGAAAGTTCGCGCGGATGAGCGATCGGCTCAAAGGGAGCTGCGGTGTGCAGGAACAGCTCTTGGTGCGGACTCTGCACCCGCCCCCCGCAGAGGTAGTCAACCAGCCGGTTGCCCGCGTCGGCCGTGAGGTGCTGTTCCACCGCGCGCCCCCCCTTGACGGCGGCAAAGTGAATCCGGCTTCGCGGCCAGTCCACGTCCGCCAGGCGCAGACGCCGAACCTGTACGCCGCGCACCCCATACGTGCTCAGCAGGCACATGATCGCGCGGTCACGCAGGTCCGCCGGCGCGTCGCCCCGGATGCCTTCCAGCAGTGCCTCAACGCATCCGGGAGGAATCGCCCCCGCGACCCTGCCCATGCGCGGGCTCCGTACCGACGGCGACAGAGATGACAGGTCGCGCCCCAGGTACCCCGAACGGTAGGCAAAGCGCAGAAACAGCCGGACTGTCCTCTGCATGCAGCAGCGCGAACCGGGACCATGCTTCGAGGCGTAATCGATCAGCAGTCGGTGACCGAATCAGCCCCCATGGCCCGGAACAACTCAGCGGGCGAATCCGGCGGGCCGAACCACTCGAAAAAACGCTTCAGGTAGGGGCGTTCGGCAGCCGAACTGCTCTCCAGCACCCCCCGAAATCTCACCGCATCGACGTGGTACGCCGCCGCCAGTTCACCCAGACTTGAGGGCAGGACAACCGACTCGCCGCTTGCCGCACGCAACGGTGCAGTCATGACACACCTCCTTGTCTATGGCCAAACCATAGAACCGAGGCGGATCGGACCACACGTTATGTTGCGCAAAGCGGCCCTCCCCCACGCGCTTCGCGCTCCACGCCTCCTCTACTCAACGCGGCGTCACGCCGGTTCGCCACATAACATCCCCCGCAGCATAAGTCAGCTCCGTAGGTGGTGACTACTCAGGTCCTAGGGTTCAGGGTGCAGCCGAGCCCCCGGCGGGTGCCGGAGATCCCGGAATGAGACTTGGCGACGCGGTTCCCATACCGATCCGGCCGGGACGCGCCGGATCGCCTGAAGGGCGGCCCTGCGTGGCCGCCGCGGCGCCGACGCAGCGGCGCCCTCCAACGCCCTTCGCCCGCCGCGGCGGACGAGGG
>CAILKC010000322.1 GCA_903834675.1 uncultured Victivallales bacterium
GGCGCACGGGGGGACGATCAGCGTGGAGAGCCAGGTCGGCCACGGCAGCACCTTCTGGTTCACCTTGCCGCAGGTCGGCCCCAGGCTGCGCCCGTAGGTCGTCCGGGGCGCAGGTCAGGGTTCAGGGGTCAGGGTTCAGGGGTCAGCCAAGCCCCCGGCTGGTGCCGGACATACCGGAATGAGACTTGCCGCCGCGGGTCCCCTTCCGCTCCGGCCGGTACGTGGCGGAGCGCCTGGAGGGCGGCCCTGCGTGGCCGCCGCGGCGCCGACGCAGCGGCGCCCTCCAACGCCCGGAGTCCGCCGCGGCGGACTCCAGGCGGAATGGGAAGCGCCTGGTGTCCTAGGGGGTTGCTGCAAGTCTCCTACAAGGGTTCAGCCTTTCTTCGCAGCTGGGAATCCTGCCAAGACCGTGTGTCCAGGCGTCCAAATGATCTGCGGGCGCAATTCCCCTTTGGGTTCCGTCCTTCCGACCACTAGGCCATGCACCGGCGCGGACTTGACGAAACCACAGAGTGGGTGACCTTGTATGCACTCTTGTGGAAAGGATCCCTCTGATGGCCGAAATGAGCTCACGCCAACGCTTGCTGGCCGCCTCGCGCCGCCAGGAGGTCGACCGCATTCCCTGCTCGCCACGCATCGGCTACTGGCTCATGGAGTACTACGGCGATGCGGCGCTGGATACCTGCCTGCGCGCCAGCCGTGAATTCGGTTTTGATCTGCACGTCAACACGGCGGTATTCTGGTCGCCCTTCGAGCTGGGCGTGCGTGACTCCTACGATCTGCCCGGGGTCGAGTGCTCGGTGGCCTGGTCCCAGGATGGCGACTTCAAGGTGGCCACCCGGACCTTCCGCACCCCGGCCGGGACGCTGACGGACCAACTCTGCATACCGCCGGCGGGAGACCGGAGTTTCGGCATGTCGCCCAACCCCTTCCGGCGCGAGCACCTGGTCAAGACACGCGCCGACCTGGCGGCGTTGCGCTATCTGCTTCCGGACCCGCGACGGGTCAGCCTGGCGCCCTATTTCGGCCAGGTCGAGGCGTGCGGCGAGAACGCTTTGGTCCAGTTGAACATCCACTCGGCGCTGAACCATCGGGCCGGCGAGATGATGTCCACGACGGACCTGATGATGCTGCTCCACGACGACCGTGAGTTCTTTGCCGAGCTGCTGGCCATCGGGCATGAGCAGCAAATGGCAGAGATCCGGGTCGCCCTGGATGCCGGCGTGCGCCATTTCTTCCTGAACTGGTACTACAACAGCATGTCGACGGGCTGGTCGCCGGGGTTCTGGACGGACTTCTTCGCGCCGCAATTGCGCGCCGCCTGCGCCCTGATCCACGCGGCCGGCGGCTTGGTGAACTACTACGACGATGGCAAGTGCATGGCCATCATCGAGTTGCTGGCCGCAGCGGGCATTGACGTGCTGCAAACGCTGACTCCGCCACCGGTGGGCGACGTCGACCTGGCCGAGGTCAAACGTCGCATCGGCGACCGCGTCTGCCTGCAAGGTTACACCGATCTGATCTACGTGCTAAAGCTGGGAACCCCGGCGCTGATTGAGCGCACCGTCAAGGAGGCGATTGAGATCGCCGGGCCGACGGGGTTCATCCTGGGCACCTCCGACAGCATCCGTGACGGCACCCCGCTGGAGAATGTACTGGCGTACTTTGCCGCCGCCCGACGGTACGGGCGGGGGCTTTGAGGCGCGTGGGCCTGTAGGTCAGGGAGAACGGCGATGTACAGGATGTGGATGCGAACGCGGGGATGGGGTGGAGCGCTTGGTGGCCTGGCCCTGGGCGCGGGACTGCTGTTGGCGCCGCCGCCGAGCGCGGCCGCCGCCCCCGAGTTTGTCGTGGCTACGGCGGGCAAGCCCGCGGCCGTCATCGTACTGCCCGCCAGTCCCAAGCCCGAAGAGAAGAACGCGGCCGGGGAGTTGGCCACCTACCTGGGCCGGCTGACCGGGGCAGAGTTCCGCCTTGTCGCCGAAGACAGTGCCCCAGCGGGCCCCCAGATTCACGTGGGCTGCACCCAGGCCGCGCTTGCGGTCACCGGGGCGTTGGAGAACTCTGGCCTCGACGCCGACGCGATCGTGATCAAGTGCTTGCCGCCGGACCGGCTCCTGCTTCTCGGCCGCAATCCCTGGGGCACGGAGTTCGCCGTGTCGCGCTTCCTCTCGGTTTACGGCGGCGTGCGTTGGTACCTGCCGACGGCGGTGGGTGAGCACGTGCCGCTCAAACCGACCTTTGCGCTGTCGGCGCTGGACCGGACCGAGGCGCCGGCCTGGCTCTCCCGGCAATGGAGCGCGGCGGATCGGGCTGACCGGGGCGAGTGGAATCGGCGCAACCTGCTGCGGGCTCGCTTCTCGTTCCATCACTATCTGAACGTGTGGCTGAAGCCGGCCCTGTTCGAAGCGCATCCGGACTGGTTCCCACTGCGGCCCGGCGGCGGGCGCTACCGTCCGCGCGAGGTCGATCACTCCTGGCAACCCTGCCTGAGCAACCCTGGGGTGGCGGAGTACGTGGCGGACCAAATCATGGCGCAGTTCGAGCGCAACCCGGCCACCCTCAGTGCCTCCATCGGGGTGAACGACAGCGACTGGCGAGGCTATTGCCAGTGCGATGGCTGCAAAGCCCTGGATGTGCCCGGCAAGCTGTCGCTGCACGGCGGCCCCGACTACGCCAACCGCTTCTTCACCTTCGCCAACCGGGTGGCGGAGCGCGTGGCCGCCAAGTATCCGGACCATTACCTCGGCTGCCTGGCCTACAATGCCTGCGAGAACCCGCCCTCGTTCAAGGTCCATCCCATGATTGTGCCTTACCTAACCAACGACCGGGCCCAGTGGCGCGAGGCGAAATTCGCCCAGGCGGACCGCGATTGGATTGCGGCCTGGCGGGCCATGTGTCCGTCGGTGGCTGTCTACAACTACGAGTACGGTTCCGGCTACGTGATCCCGCGCCTGTACACCAGCCTTCAGGGCGAGTATCTGCGCTACTGCCGCGACCAGCAGGTCAAGGGCTGGTACGGTGAGATCTACTGCAACTGGGCTCTGGACGGCCCCAAAGCCTGGCTGGTCAGTCAACTGCTGTGGGACGCTGAGCAGAAGGTGCCCGATCTGCTCGCCGACTTCTACGGCAATTTCTTCGGGCCGGCCCGCGAACCCATGCAACGCTACTTTGAGCTCTGCGAGAAGCGCTGGTTGGAGCAGGAGGGCGAGGCGGTCTGGTTCCGCTACTTCTTCGATGCCAAGCAGCTTGTGCTCTTCCCGCCGGAGGTGTGCCGTCAAGCGCGGGCGCTGCTGGATGAGGCCGCCACGCTTGCCGCCGCCGAGCCGTACCGGACGCGGGTCGAGCTGACCTCCAAGGCATTTCACCTGACCGAACTCTACTCGACGGTGTACGAAGCGGGTCAGACCCCCGCCGCCCTCAACACCCCCGCGCAAGCCGAGGCGACCGCGGCGCGCCTGCTTGACGGACTGCGCGCCGAACAGGAGCGCCGCGCCTTCCTCGCCGAGGTGGTCAACAAGGAAGCGCTGCTCAAGCCCGTGATCCCCTTCGAGTCGCGCGCCAGTTTCGCCGGCATGGGCGCCTCGCCGGGACTGCTCTGGCGGCTCTTTGCCTGGTGTCGCGCCGCGAACCGGGCCGACCTGGCCACGCGGCTGATCGCCGAGCTCGAGCGCCCCGAGGCGGAGTCCGAGATGGCGAGGGTGGCCCGGGCCCTCTGGGAGTTCCAGGATGCTGCGCAGGTGAACCTGTTGATCAACGGCGCCTTTGAGCGGACCGACGTCAAGCAGGGCGATACCTCCGGCACGGACTGGGAATCCGCGGGGGCGCCGTCCGGTTGGTCGATCTGGCGGCGGAACCCGGGAGAGGGCAAGCTGCAATGGGTCTCGGCGGGACAGGAGACGTATGTGGTGCTCAGCGCGGTCACCGGGGCCTGCTTCCTGCAGACGGCGGCCGTCACGCCGGGCACGGTCTACGTGGTGTTGGCCGACTGCCGCGGCAAGGTCCGCCCCGAGTCCAAGGCGGCGCTGGTGCTATCATGGCAGGATGCCAAGGGTGCCTGGCTCGACGAGTCCAAGCGCTCGACGGACCTGATCGGCGAGCTCCAGGACGGTTGGATCCCGACGGCGGTCGCCGGGCGCGCGCCGGAAACGGCGGCCAAGGCCGTGATCATGCTCTTCGCCGACACCCAGACAGCGGCTGACACCCTGGCCTTCGATAATGTCCGTCTATTCGTAGCGCCGCGCCGGGAGCCGGGTCCCTGAAGAGCCCAACGGGAGGTCTCGCAGAAATGAGTACGACCGGAAACCGGCCAGAACCGACGGGCTTGGGCAGCGGCCTGTGGGCGGGCGTCGCCAGGGCCGACATCACCGACTACAAGGCGGGGCCCGTCCGTGACCCGCTCTACGCCAAAGCCCTGGTGCTGAGAGAGGCGGCGACCACGGTGGTGATCATCACGGTAGACGCCGTGGCGGTGGCTGAGATTGGCCACATCCGGAATGACTACATGGGGACGGTGCGCGCCGCGCTGCGGAGCGACCCAGGCATCGAGCCAGAAGCGGTCCTGATCAATGCCAGCCACTGCCACGGCGTCGTCGGCGCGGACGTCGCCCAGCGGACGGTCAAGGCGGTGCGGGAGGCCTGCCAGAGCCTGGTTCCCGTCCTGGTTGGGGCTGGGGTCGGCCACGAAGACCGGATTATGGAGAACCGCAGGCTGAGACTGCGAAACGGCAGAGAGGCGGATGTCCGCCATGCGTACTCTTTGCCCGCCGATGCGGAAGTGGCTGAAGTCGGGCCCGTTGACCCGCAGATCGGCGTGCTGCGGCTGAACCGACTGGACGGGCGCACCCTGGCCGTGGTCTACAACTTCGCCTGCCATCCGATCCAGGGAGTCCCCTGCGGCGGGAACACGGCGGATATCACCGGCTTCGCTTCCAGGGTGATTGAGGACGGCCTGGACGAGGGCGCCACGGCCCTGTTCCTGCAGGGCTGCGCCGGGGACATCAACCCGGTGCGCTACAAGGACGTGGACCACCCCCGCGATGCGGAGCCGCTGGGGAATCTGCTGGGGCTCAGCACGCTGCAGGCAGTGCGGCAGATTCAGTGCCGGGATAGCGGCGGGCTGAAGCTCCTCCGCGAGGTGGTGGAGCTGCCGCGCGCCGACCTGGCGCCCGGCATCGCGGACCGGCAGGCCGAGCAGGCGCGGCTGCTCCAGGCGCTGCGGGGAACCAGCCTCAACCTGAAGACCTTCCTCGCCTTGACCGCGAAGTACTGCCTTTCGCCTGAGTTCCCCTCGTACTCCTCGCACCGCTATCTGCATGACCGGGCGCTGGGCCGCCGTGATCTGGAGCGCCTGGATGCCCTGAACCGCAAGAACCTCGAGCAGTATGCGGCGAACATCTACACCATGGAGGAGCTGACCAGGGTCCAGGCGAATCTGGATCTGCTGAAGCTGCACCACGCTCAGAACCTGGCTGCCGGAAGCGGGACGCTCGCCGTCGAGGTGCTGGGCCTGCGGGTCGGGGACTTCGTTCTGATCACCTTCCCGGGAGAGTTGTCGGTCGAGATCGGGATGAAGCTCAAGAATGCCTCTCCCCATGAGCTTACCTTTGTGGCCGGCTACACGAACGGCTACATCTACTACGCCCCCACCGCCGAACAACTCCAGAACCGCGGCCACGCCCAAGAGGACAGCGACTGCCTTCTGGCGCCCGAGTGGCAGAGCTTGTTCGAAGCTGAGGCCGACGCCCTGCTGGCGGCCTTGTAGGAGCTCGCTGGGGTGGAATGGACGCCGCGAGGGTGGCCAGGTACAGTAGGATGCTATCGGATCGGTGAACCGTACTATGGCCATGGTGTTACGCGGCACCGCGGATGCTGGCATTGCGTTCGTCGATCTGCGGCACTTATTGTTGGCACTCAGATTCCAGGAACGGACCCGCGGCAGCCATCCCCTTTTCCGCATGGCTGGGGTTGAAGAGAAGATCAACCTACAGAGCGATGGCGCCAGGGCCAAGCCCTACCAGGTCAGGCAGGTCCGGCAGGTCATCCTGAGGCACGGACTCGGAGACGCCCTCTGATGGACAGGTACGAAGTGATCATCTACTGGAGCGACGAGGACAGCGCCTATGTCGCCGAGGTGCCGGAGCTTCCCGGTTGCGTGGCCCATGGCGATACCCGCCAAGCCGCCCTGGAAAGCATCGGCGAGGCCATGGGCCTGTGGCTCGACACCGCCAGGGAGTTCGGCGACCCGGTACCCACGCCCAAGGGCCGTCGGCTTGTCTTTTCCTGATGGGCAGCATTTGGGTTGCCATCGGCGGCGAAGTGACGCCTGCCCGTTGGCGCAGAGAGGGGGCTAACCCGCGCCCTCCGCGGCCCTCTCCGGCGGAAGTCGGCTCGGCGCGAGTCACTGGCCGATGAGCGCCAGGATATTCTCCCGGTCGATCTTCTGTCGCAGCTCGCCGGGGACCTGCAGCGCCTCGTAGAAGCGCTCGTAGAACTCGATGTAGGGCAGGTACTCGTACTGTTTGGGCACAAAGTGCGTCGTATCGCTGGCGAAGCACAACTTGCCGACGGCGACGGTATCGAGTCGGCCGTTGGGCGCGAATATCTCCCGCCACATGGCGAGCGAGCGCCGATAGGCGGTGCCTCCCGAGAAATCGGCGTAGATATTCGGGTGGCTGGAGATCATCTTCCAGGCCTCTTCCCACCACGGATTGCCGAAGTGGGCCATCAGAATCTTCAGGTCGGGAAAGGCGCGCGCAATCCGGTCCACTGCCGCCGGACGCATGTGCGTGATGTCGACGTAGTCCGCCCGACCCAAAGCGCTGCCCGGCGTGAACAACGCGTCCGCCAGGTAGCCGGTATGAAACACCGCCAGGGCGCGGCGGTTGCGGATGACCTCGTACAGCGGCAAGTAGCGGTTGTCGCCGTACGAATGCATGGGCGCGATGAACTTGATCCCGGCGGCGCCGCGAGCCAGCAGCCGGTCGATGTCCGTCGGCGTGAGCGTGTCAGGGTCCACCATCGGGATCGGCACGACGAAGTCCGGGAACCACGCCTGCATCTGGAAGACGCCTTCGGACGGATCCAGAAGCAGGACGCGCTCGACGCCGCGCTCGCGGTGCTGCCGGACCAGCTCCTGAGCATCCCATTCCCCCGGTCTCCAGGCCGCCGAGACCGGCGGGCGAAACCGGCCTTGGGCATCCCGTGAGGCGTTCATGGCGTGCGAGTGAGCATCAATGCGCATGGGGCCGGTTCCTTCTTCTACGGTGCGGGCGTGGCGTCAACCAGGATGAGGCGTGAGGCACAGGACGGATCAGGCTCAGCGCTTCTTCGAGCTCGCGTAGCCACTGCCAATGGCGGAGAACGGCAGCTTCAGGCCGAGTTCGGGGACCTCTTTCGCGATCCAGGCCGTGAAGGTATTGCTGTTGGGTCCGGGGAAGGCGGTGTAGGTATCGGGCCACGGGTAGCTCTTCGCGGCCTTATCGACCGCCGCGATCAACCCGTCCACACCTTCGCCACGGAACCCTCTGAGCAGGCGCGGCCTTTCGCCATACCAGTAGCGGTCGGGCAGATCTTTCTCAATGCGCAGAGCGGGCAAGCCCCGGTGCTGCCGCCAGCCGATGACCTCGTAGACGGTATAGGAGGCAGCGTTGGTCGGTTTGACGGCAATCCAGGTGTGAATGGCGAACCAGCCTCGCCACCCCCAGGCCGAAGCCCCGTAGACCTGCAGAACGGCCTCCCGGGTCACCACCGGGTCCGGGGCCATCCCGGCAGGCTCGCGACTTGCCGTGCGCCAGTCCTTGGAGGAACAGCCCGCCAAAAACCACGTGACGCACAGCACCGGAACGGCCATTCGGGGGTCCATTCTGCTTCTCCTGTCGGCGGCATTCCGGCGCTAAGGAAGTTGATACCTGTCAACGTACCGCGAGATGCGCGTTGTCGCCTCGGCTTCCCCACTTCGAGCTCGAGTTTCACAGGAGACGGCCTCAATGAGGGGCGCGAAACCGGCGAAACCGCTGCGGCGGGCTGAACCCTTGTATGAGACTTGCCGCAACCTCGTACGACACCAGGCGCCCCTTTGGGCCTTGGTGCCCGATTTCAGCGCCGTAGGTGCGGCCATCCCTCAGCCCAGCCCAGCGGGCTGGGTAAACAGGTTCCATCTGCCCGAGCCCCGAAGGGGCGCAATAGCCCCCCGCCTCAATCCC